>DATIOS010000399.1:0-12922 GCA_035472915.1 Thermoanaerobaculia bacterium | reverse complement strand
CCCACCTCGGGAGCGACTGGGGAGTGGGCATCACCGGCGTCGCCGGCCCCGGTGGCGGCACGCCGGAGAAGCCCGTGGGCACCGTGCACATCTCCGTTGCCGGGCCGCGAGAGGGCGAGGTCGACCATCGCCGGCTCTGCCTGCCGGGCGACCGCGACCGGGTACGCCAGTTCTCGGCCCAGATCGCCCTCGAGATGTTGCGTCGCCGGCTGCTGGCGGTCGCGGCCGAGATGCTATGAGGCTTTACGTGCGGCTTTCCCCTTGAGCGCCTGGTGCAACGCCTGCGCTTGCTGGTGGTAGAACTCCACCCTCTCTTCCCATGTCTTGTCTTTCAACTGCTCGTGCTGGGCATCGCGGATTTTGCGCGTCATTTCCACAGCTTTAATGAAAGTCATGGCTGGTCACCTCACGCCATAGCATCTCGGGCTCTACGCTATCATCCCGCCATGAGGCTCTTCGTCGCTCTCGTCGTCCCCGAGCCAGCCCGGCGCGAGGTGCGCCGCCGCGTGGAGGGACTGCGCGACCGGCTGCCGCGGGCCCGGTGGGTAGACCTGGACGTCCTGCACCTGACCTTGCTTTTCCTCGGCGAGACGGCTGAAGCCGGCGTGCCCGCCCTGGCCGCGAAGCTGGGGCACGTCTTCGAGCGTTTTTCTCCCCTGCCTCTGCGACTCGAGGGCGGCGGTACGTTCCCGCCAGGGAGGCCGGCCCGGGTGGCCTGGGTGGGCGTCGATTCGCCTCCCGAGCTGATGGTGCTCCAAGCGGACGTCGCGCAGGCGGCGGTCGAGGCAGTGGGTTTCGAGCCTGAGGAGCGGGTCTATCACCCCCACGTCACCCTGGCGCGCTGCTCGGACCCCTGGCGGCGGGAGGTGACCGAGAAGTTCACCAACGCCTTCTCGGGATTCGTGGGACCGCCGTTCGTCGCGGATCGCGGCGTGCTGTTCGAAAGCAAGCTCTCCCCGAAGGGAGCGCGGTACCGGGAGGTCGAGATCTTCCCGATGGAAGAGGACTATCCGGAGGAGGAGGCGTGAGCACGAGGCGCATCGGGGTGCTCGGCGCGGGTTCGTTCGGCACGGCGCTCGCCTCGCACCTGGCCGGCCCCGGCGGCCATCGAGTCAAGCTCTGGGCGCGCGACGCGGAGCTGGCGGCCCGCCTCAGGGCCGAGCGCACCAACTCCGAGTACCTTGCCGGCGTGGAGCTGCCGCAAGGATTGGAGCCTACCGCGGAGATGGCGGAGCTGGTCGACAGCGAGCTTCTGCTGGTCGTCGTTCCGTCGCATGGCTTCCGCGAGGTGCTGCGCCGTTTCCTGCGACTCGATCCAGGACGCGATCCCCTGGCCCTGGTTTCGGCCACCAAGGGAATCGAGACGGAGACTCTGGCGCGTATGAGCCAGGTGGCCTTCGAGGAAGGAAGGGGCGCCGGCCGGGAGATCCGGTTTTCGGTCCTCTCCGGCCCCACCTTCGCGGCCGAGCTTGCCCGCAACACGCCGAGCGCCGCCGTCATCGCCTCGGAAGACGCCATGTTCGCCACCGAGGTGCGCGAGGGTCTCGCGACCCCCCTCCTGCGCCTCTACTCCTCGTCCGACGTCGCCGGCGTCGAGCTCGGTGGAACGGCCAAGAACGTCATCGCCATCGCCGCCGGCACCGTCTCCGGTCTGGGGCTCGGGCACAACACCCTGGCAGCGCTGATCACCCGCGGCTTGCACGAAATCACCCGGCTGGGAATCGCCTACGGCGGCCAGCCCCGCACCTTCGCGGGCCTCGCGGGCCTCGGCGATCTCGTGCTCACCTGCACCGGGGGACTGTCGCGCAACCGCCGCACCGGCCTCGAGCTGGCCGCCGGCAAGACTCTGGCGGAGATCACCGGCGGCACCCACATGGTGGCGGAAGGGATTCGCAACTCGATCGCCATCGCCCGCCTCGCATCCCATCGGGGAGTCGAGATGCCCATCACGCAGCAAATGGTCGCCGTAATGCACGAGGGCAAGAACGCCCGCAAGGCCGTCGAAGACCTGATGGCGCGCGGTCTCAAGGCGGAAACCGAGCTATGAGAATTTTGGATTTTGGATTTTGGATTGAACAGCGAGGAGCCCGCGACAATGACCGCCACTGACGATCTTTCCAATCCAAAATCCAAAATCCAAAATCCAAAATCTCATCAGCTCGTCCTCATCCTCGATTTCGGCAGCCAGTTCACCCAGTTGATCGCTCGCCGGGTGCGCGAGAACCGGGTCTATTGCGAGGTCCATCCGTTCGATCTGCCGCTGGAGGAGATTCGCCGCAGGCAGCCCATCGGCGTCATCCTTTCGGGCGGCCCGCAGAGTGTCTATGAGGAGGGCGCGGCGCTCGCGGACCCGCGGCTCTTCGAGCTGAGGCTGCCGGCGCTCGGCATCTGCTATGGCATGCAGATCATGGCCCACCTGCTGGGCGGCAGCGTCGAAGGCTCGCAGCAAAGGGAGTATGGCCGGGCCGAGATCATCATCAGCGAGCCCGGGCGCCTGTTCGAAGGGCTCGCAGGCGAGCAGACGGTGTGGATGAGCCACGGCGACCGGGTGAACGGCGTGCCGCCGGGCTTCCGTGCGTCGGCCACGACCCGCAACGCGCCGATCGTGGCCTTCGAGAACGAAGAACGAAGAATCTATGGCATCCAGTTCCATCCTGAGGTTGTTCATACGGTCGCCGGCGGCGAGATCCTCCGCAACTTCCTCTTCGGCGTCTGCGGCGCCCGCGGCGACTGGCGCATGGCCTCCTATCTGGAGGAGGCGGTGGCCACCATCCGCGATCAGGTGGGGGACGGCAAGGTGATCTGCGCCCTCTCCGGCGGCGTCGATTCCTCGGTCGTGGCGGCGCTGCTCAAGCAGGCTGTAGGGGAGCGTTCGACCGCCGTTTTCGTCGACACCGGTGTGCTGCGCAAGGACGAGGCGACCCAGGTTCTCCACAGCCTGCGCGACGGCCTGGGAATTCCCATCCGCGCCGTGGACGCGGGCCAGCGCTTCCTCTCGGAGCTCGCCGGTGTCGAGGATCCGGAGCGCAAGCGGAAGATCATCGGCCGCTTGTTCATCGACGTTTTCAAGGACGAGGCGAGGACGATCGAAGGCGCGCGCTGGCTGGCGCAGGGAACTCTCTATCCGGACGTCATCGAATCCGTCTCGGTCAAGGGTCCCTCGGCGGTGATCAAGACTCACCACAACGTGGGCGGACTGCCGGCTGAGCTCGGCTTCGAGCTGATCGAGCCGCTGCGCTTTCTGTTCAAGGACGAGGTGCGGCAGCTCGGCCGTGAGCTCGGGCTGCCGGAGCAGATCCTCGCCCGCCACCCGTTTCCCGGACCGGGCCTCGCCGTGCGCATCCTCGGCGAGGTCACTCCCGAGCGCGTCGCCCTGCTGCAGGAAGCGGACGCCATTTTTCTCCACGAGCTGCGGGAGAGCGGCTGGTATGAAAAGACGAGCCAGGCCTTTGCGGTGCTGCTGCCGGTCAAGAGCGTCGGCGTGATGGGCGACTTCCGCACCTACGAAAGCGTCATCGCCATCCGCGCCGTCGAAACCCAGGACTTCATGACCGCCGACTGGAGCCACCTGCCGTACGAGCTGCTGGGCCGGGTGGCGAATCGCATCGTCAACGAGGTCAAGGGGGTCAACCGGGTGGTTTACGACGTCACCAGCAAACCCCCGGCGACGATTGAATGGGAATGATTGAATGGGAATAAATGAATGGGAGTGAGGTTCGAGCTGGTCACCCGCGACGGCTGCCACCTTTGCGACGAGATGGCGGCCGTGCTCGACGAGGTGTTGCCGGGCTACGGCTTGACCTGGACTCCCCGCAACGTGGACGCCGAGGAGGATCTGCGGGCGCGGTTTACGGACGTCGTCCCCGTCCTGCTGCGGGAGGGTCTGCCCGTGGCCAAGGTGCGGCTCGACCGGCGGAGCCTGATCCGGATCGTCGAAGGCCGGCGCTGAAATTCTTCGTTGAACAGTCGGTTTGCGAAGGGCTTTGTGGGCTACGATGGATCCCGTTCTCGACCCAATCCCGTTGAGCCGTCTTCGTCTCGCGGAGTCGCGATTTGCACGGAATCTTCTCGCTGTTGAGCCTGGGCTTCGGGTGTTTCGGATATGTGCCGACCATCCTGGCGGTGATCGCGCTCGTCGACGCCTTTCGGGTGGGCGCGGACTGGTACTGGTTCCTGATCATCATGGTGTTCCCCGGCGTCGGACCGATCGCCTATTTCTTGGTGGTGCGCAGCCCGATGCTCGGGGCCCGCAACGCCGCCATGATGTCTCCGGCCGCTGCCAGGCGCCTCCAGGCCCGGCGGCGCCTGCGGCAGTTGGAGGTGCAGCTCTCCAACTGGCGAGGGCCCGGCATCCTGACCGAGGCCGGAGAGGAAATGCTCGCTCTGGGCAAGCTCCAGGAGGCCGAGAAGCTCCTGCGCGAAGCCCGGTCGAACGGCGGCTCGGTGGAAGACGTCAACTTCGGCCTCGCTCAGTCGCTGGAGATGCAGCGGCGGTGGGCCGAGGCGGTGCCTCTTCTTGAAGAGCTGGTGAAGGTGGAGCCCGACTCCCATCTTGGCGAGGGTCCGCTTCACCTCGCCCGCAGCCTGGACGAGGCGGGCCGCGGTGAGGAGGCCGAGCCCGTGCTGCGCAAGCTTCTGGAGCGCCGCACCGTCATCGAGGCTCAGGTCCGGCTGGCCCGCCTTCTCCTGCGCAAGGGCGAAGCGGAGGAGGCTCAACGCCTTCTCACCGAAGTCCGTACGGACGCGAGAATCATCCCCCGCTACCTCAAGCGGCAGCACAGCGCTTGGATCCGCGCCGCCGGCCGCCTGAAGACCGGCGCGGAGAGCCTTCCCCGGCCCCGTTTCGTCTGAGCTTCGGAGATTGGCTATCAATCTATCTGGATTTCGCAGGTTCGGAAGGTTTTGGGTAACTGTCTCATCCTCTCCAGTTTCAGACACTCATGGATTGAAGCCTGAAGAGATTTGGTCGGGCGCCGGGGACGGTGGCCGAACGGTGGGGGAGGTGTCAATGGTCTGCCCTTTTTGTGGTTTGGAGATTGAGGAGGGAGCTTCGCTCTGTGAGGAGTGTGAGGCGGAGCTGGTGGAAGAGTTGGCCGCGGACGAATCGACTGAGGAGGAAGTAGAGTTCGTGGCCTTGGGGGAAGTGTCGGACGCCGAGGTGTTCGCAGCCGTGACTTCTCAGCTCGAAGACGAAGGAATTCCCTGGTTCGTACAGAGCGAAAAGGGTCCGATGGCCATGGTCTACGTCGCCCGGAGCCGTCTCGTCGAGGCGCGACGCGAGTTGGCAGCCGTCAGCCTGATGGCCGTCTACGAAGGCGACTGACGGCCAGCCCCTGGATTGCTGCAAAGGCGTTGAGATCGAGGCCCCAACTGGAGGCCGTCGGGGAAGGCTTGTTCCAATCCCCCGGGCAGCGCTCAATCTTTTCGCCGCAGCTCCACCCGCGCCATTTTCTCCGGATTCTTCTTCAGCTCTCTCGTGAGCCTGGCCCCCAGTTTCCGTTGCAGCTCACGCCGTTCGGCTGGTGCCGTAAGTTTGCCGGCGTCGATCCAGCCGCCGGCGATCATGCCGTGGCCCCCACCTTTTCCACGGCGGCCGAGGATGCGGCGCATCAGGCCGCCGGCGTCGGCGCGAGGATTGGTGGTGCGGATGGATAGGTAGAGGCGGTCCTGGAAGTAGCCGGTGACGAGCGACCAGGTCTTGCCTTCCAGCCGCAGCAGCAGGTCGGCGATTTCCGGCACGATGTCCGGCTGCTCGACGGCTCCCAGGTGACTCAGGATGAGCGAGTCTACCGATTCCAGGTTCTCCAGGGCGTCGTGCAGGTTGGCGAAGTAGCTCAAGGGCAGGCGGGGGCTCTGGATGCGGGCGAGGAGGCGGTGGTTGGCGAGGGGAAAGAACTGGTCGTGGACGGCCTTGTCGGGCCCGATGTGCTCGCGGGCGAAATCGAGGGTCTCGGAGCGGATGGCGTAGATCAGCGCCGTGGCCAGGGCGCGGGTGGGCTTCACGCCGGCGGCCAGCATGTACTCGGCCAGCAGGGTGGCGGTGGCGCCGTACTTCGGCCGGATGTCGTAGAAGGGTCCGCCCTGGGTGTTCGCCCGCAGCGGATGATGATCGATGACGACGTCGGGAACGATGCGGGAGGGGAGCTGATTGTTGCCGCTGCGCGGCTGCGTGTCCACCAGGGCGAAGTGCCGGTAGCGCTTCAGGCTGAGGTTGCGGATGTGGCTGAAGGGCAGGCGGAGTGCTTTCACCATCTCCTGATTTTCGGCCCGGCCGATGATGCCGCCGTAGGCCACGGTGACCTTCTGGCGGAAGGTCTGGCGCAGCACCCGGGCGAGGAGCTGGGCGGACGCGAGAGCGTCGGGGTCGGGATTGTCGTGCGTGAGCACCAGCCAGCGGCCGGGCTTTTCCTGGCGCTCGATCAGCGCCTTCAAGCCCGAGAAGCCATCGCGGGTTGGTTCGGTGATCATTGCGGAGACCGGGAAGCGACGGGGCCGTCAGGCCGCTCCGCGAAGGCACTCCGCAAATCGCTCCCGGGCCTCGCGCAGCACGGAAGTGTCCTCGCCGGCGGCGGACTGGCGGGTGATGAAGCCGTCCAGGCGAACCAGGTCGTCGAAGACCTCGTAACGGCCGGTCAGCTCCTCGCCGCCCTGGAAGCGGCGAACCCAGATGAAGAGGCGCGCGGGGCCGCCCTCGCCCGCTTCGCTCACCGACGCTTCGAACTGCACTCGAGTCTCGGCCATGCTTGTTTTGTCGTCTCCGCGCCTAGTCTACCCCGGGGAGCCTCCCGCCGGCAGGCCCGGTTGCCATTCCACCCCCGTGTTACCATTCGCCCGGCGCGGATGGCGCCCAACCCTCATGATCAAAGAAATTTTCCACATCGGCTCGTTTTCGGTCAGTCCCTTCGGGGTGATGCTGGTTCTCGCCTTCCTCACCGGTTACCTCCAGCTGCGATGGGGAATGAAGCAGCTGGGAATCGGCGACGAGGAGGACGCCAGCGCTCTCGTCTTCGCCGCCGGTGTTGGCGGCATTCTCGGCGCCAAGATCTACTACGCCATCCTCAACATGGATTGGCGGCTCCTCTTCGACCGCTCGGGCCTCGTCTGGTACGGCGGCTTCATCCTCGGCTTCCTGTGCGTGATTTGGATGATACGCCGCCGGCGCCTCCCGATCTGGCCCCTTGCCGACGCGGTGGCTCCGGCCCTTGCCCTTGGCTACGGCGTCGGCCGCATCGGCTGCTTCCTGGTCGGCGACGACTACGGCCGGCCCACGAACCTCCCCTGGGGCCTGGCCTTTCCCGTGGGCCTGCCGGAGACGACGGCCGGCAATCTGCGGCGGATGTTCGGCGTCGCGGTGCCGGTCTCAATTCCCGACGACACGCTGCTGCGCGTCCATCCCACGCAGCTTTACGAGACCGCCCTGGCGCTCGCCATCTGGGGCTTCGCCCTGTGGCTGTTCAAGCGCCGGCCCGAGCCGCCCGGGATGGTGGGGCTGGTGGTCTGCGCCCTCCTTGCCGCCGAGCGTTTCCTCATCGAGATCCTGCGCGCCAAGGACGATCGTTTCTTCGGCGGCTTCACCCTGGCGCAGGTGCTGAGCGTCGCGATCCTCCTCGCCATGGCAGCACTGGCATGGGGCCGGCGGCACCGCCTACAGACCGCGCGGAATGAGTCCTAGGCCTTCCCGACTTCTCACCATTGCCGGCTCGGACTCCGGCGGTGGCGCCGGAATTCAGGCGGATCTCAAGACCTTCGCCGCTCATGGCGGCTACGGGTTGAGCGTCGTCACGGCCCTGACGGCCCAGAACACTCGCGAGGTCCGAGCCGTCTGGGAGGTGCCTGCGGGGATGGTGGCGGCGCAGATCGACGCCGTCCTGGAGGACATCGGCGCCGATGCCGTGAAGATTGGCATGCTGGCGAACGCCGCGCTCATCCGCATCGTGGCGGAACGCCTGCGGGCGCACCTGGCGGGGGCGGGCGTGCCCAATGTCCCTATCGTGCTCGACCCCGTGATGGTGGCCAAGAGTGGCGACCGCCTGCTGCGGGAGGACGCGGTCGAGGCGCTTAAAGCCGAGCTCCTGCCTCTCGCCACGGTGGTGACGCCGAACGTCCCTGAGCTCGAGGTTCTGACAGGCCTGCCCGCCGGAGACGAGGACGAGCGGACGCGAGCGGCGGCGTCTCTGGCCGCTCTCGGACCGGCCGTGCTGGCCAAGGGCGGACACGCGGAAGGCGATGAGGTCATTGATCTGCTGATCGCGGAAGGCCGGGTGCAGCGATTCATTCATCCTCGGCTCCAAACGCGGGCGACACACGGCACAGGTTGTACTCTTTCGTCGGCGATCGCCGCCCGATTGGGAGCTGGAGAGACTCTGCCCCGGGCCGTTGAAGGCGCCATTGAATACCTCCAAGGAGCCATGGCGGCGGCCTATCCCCTGGGTTCCGGGAATGGCCACGGGCCGGTCGATCATTTCTATCTGTGGAAGTAGGGAGAAAGCACACCATGAACGAACCGCTTGATCTGCTAGTCGTGGGCGCCGGGCCCACGGCAATCGCCATCGGCGCCGAAGCGCGCCGTCAGGGCCTTTCCGTTTTACTCGTGGACCGCGGCCCGCTCACCTCGGCCATCCAGGGCTATCCAACGTTCATGGAGTTCTTCACCACCAGGGACCGTCTAGAGATCGCCGACATTCCGTTCACAATTCCCGATGACAAACCCACCCGCCAGCAGGCCCTGGTGTATTACCGGATGGTGGTGGAACGCTACCAGGTGCCGCTGGCCCTATACGAGGACGTCCTGGAAGTTCGCCGGCAGGGCGAGCTGTTCACGGTCTCCACCCGCCGGCTTCAGGGGCCGCGAACGCACCGAGCCCGAGCCGTGGCCCTCGCGACCGGCTACTTCATCAATCCGCGGCGCCTGGACGTGCCCGGCTCGAATCTCCCTTGGGTCTACACGCACTACAAGGAGCCCTACCCTCATTTCGGGCAGGACGTGGTCGTCGTCGGAGCGGGGAACACAGCGGCCGAGGCGGCTCTCGACCTGTGGCGCAACGGCGTGCGGGTGACCTTGGTTCACCGCGGCGCGCACGTCAGGCCCGGGGTCAAGTATTGGCTCAAGCCGGACATCGAGAATCGCATCGAGGAAGGCTCGATCCCCGCTCACTTCAATTCCATCGTCCGGGCCTTCCTCCCGGAAGGTGGAGTGGAGCTCGAGACCCCCACCGGTCCCAGAGTGCTGCCGGCCCAGGCCGCCTATGTGCTCCTCGGTTACCAACCGGACGCCGACTTCGAGCGCCGCTGCGGCGTCGCCGTCGATCCCGAGACCCTGATCCCCACCTTCGATCCCGAGACCTGCGAGTCCAACGTTCCCGGACTGTACGTCGCCGGCACCTTGCAGGCCGGCCGCTGGACGGACCGCATCTTCATCGAGAACTCCCGGGACCACGGTCCCAAGATCATCGCGCACCTGAAGAGCCGCCTGGCGCCGGTCGGCGCGCGATAGCAACAACCCTACGGCGCATACGTGGCAACGTACGCGCCTGCGTTGGCGGCGAAGATGGCGTAGGTAATTCCCTTGATGGTCTGCGTGGTGAAGGTTACGGCGTTACCGTTGAGCGTAAGGCTGGAAAGAGTCCCCCCAGTCGAAGTGTTGGGGAGCATCGCCTGCAGGCCGTTCGCGCCTGTGGCCGTCGTGACGGTGAAGCTCAGGGCGGTGCCGCTCCAGGAAATCGATCCGAAGGAGGAGCCGTTGCGGCCGTCGAGCCAGGTGAGCATCTGCTGGGAGGAGACGATGGGAACGCCTCGCGCCTGGGCCGAGGCTACGATGGCGTCCGAGCCGGCGTGGCTCGCGGAGTCGGTGTGCATGTTGGCGGTGAAGACGCCGTAGTACCCGGCCGTTCCCAAAGCGTTGTCGAGCAGGGTGTCGATGTTGAACGGGAAAGTCTGGCCCGACTCGTCGGTCATCTGGGTCGTGGCCTGGTAGACGTCGATGCGCGTGCCGTCGAGATCGGCGAAGCGCATCGGCATTCCCGAGCCGGTGAAGAGACCGGGGCGGTCCTGAATCCAGCTTCCCGGCCAGTAATAGTAATTGGTGTCGAAGCGGATGCCGTGAGCCTTCTCGGTTTTCGGCTCGGTCGCCCAGTCGCTCCAGGCGATGCAGTGAGTGCGGTTGGTTACCGGCGCGGAGACTCCCGGGAAGAGAGTGGCGAAGTCGGCGAGCTGCGTCGAGAAGAAGGAGTCGAGCGACGACGGCGTCCAGTCGTCGCAGTTGGAGCTGACGTGGACGCCGATCTCGAACCCTTCGGATTGGAACGCGGCGGCCACCGTGGCCGAGATGGGCGTGCTGGGATAGATGTACGACGTGGCCCGCACGCACTCCCAATTCGCCACGTTGCAGCCGGAGGGGCTCGCGGCCTCGTAGCCGTGGAAGCGCCCCTCGGTGCCATTGTTGCCGTGATCGTCCCCCGTCATCACCACCGCCGCCTTGAGGCCCCGCGGCAGGTACCAGAAGCGGGGAAGAGGATGCCGGCCGGCATTCATGGTGAGAATGAGGTTCGACAACAGGCGCTGCTGCTCGTCGGCTTGCGGAATGGCCACTTTATTGAGATCGATCCAATCGGTCTGCGGATCGCCGGCGGCGTCGCCAAAGAAAAGATCGTCGGAGCGCCTGGGTGTGACGCCGTCCCGCTCCTGGCCTGCCCAGGCCGGGTTGCCCTGGCGGGTGTAGACGACGGAGCGGGCAAGGTCGTAGGTGAAAGCCGCAGCTTGGCCGCCTGAGCTTCCAACACTCTTCACGGTCACGGCCGGCGAGGTGGTGGCCGTGGTGGCATTCGAGTAGAGGGTGGCGACGGCGGTGGCGCCATTCAAGGTATAGAGGTCGGCAGTGCCATGGAATTGAATGGTTTGATTGACCAGGCCCTGACCTGGCGCCGCCGAAGTATCGATCAACAGATAGCCATTCGCCAGCGTTGAATTTGCGGCCGTGATCCCGAGGAGGCCGGCAAGCTGAGCGTCCGGCCGCAACGCGATGAGACGGCCGCCGGCGTTGACCCAGTCGGTGAGGAGGGTCACTTGAGCGGTCGTCAACGCGGTCTCGCCGAGGATCGCCACTTCGTAGCCCGCCAGGGTGGTGGCGTCGAGAGTGTCGATCTCTTGAACCGCGTATTGGTTGAGCCCTTCGGCCAGCAGGATCTCTCCCGCATAACGGCTGAACGGGTTGGTGGATTTGCTGATCACCAGGATCGGTCCGCCGGGGCCGTTGTCGTCGGGCGGTGGGGGAGGCGGCGGCGGACTGCTCCCTATCTGCGTCACCACCACGTCGTCCCACTCGATGGGCTGATTGCTCACGTCGAGGGCGATGGCGCCGGCGCTCAGAGCGGTGTCCGTGGTCTCGATGACGTCCGTCCCGTCAAAGTTGACGGTGATCTGGCTTCCAACGAAGGTGATGGAAAGATCGTGGAATGCGCTCGGCGCGATCGTTCCCACGCTCGCCTGGGCGAGAAGAGTGAGGCCGGTGGTGTCGATGTTCCAGGCCATGGAGTGGAAGAGCTTGATGACGCCGTCGCCCGGATAGAGCCACGCCGCGTAGGACTCGCCGGTCGAGGTGTCGACTCGGCCGCGCAGGCCGCCCGGGTAGTTGCTGCCATTGGCCAGGCGGAACTTCGCCGCGACCTTGTAGTCCGTCCAAGTACCGCTGCCGGCGTAGATCTGGGTATGGCCGCCGCCGTTGTAGGCCGCGGTGCCGCCGGCCGCGCTCCAGTTGGAGAAAAGGCCGAGAGGCGAGGCCGTCCAGTTGGCCAGGCTGAGGGAGCCGAAGTCGTCCGCGAAGAGCTGATCAGCTGGCGACAGGGCGGTGACCGTCACGTCATCCCAGTCGATCGGCTGATTGCTGACGTCGAGCGCTACGGCGCCGGCCGTGAAGGCGGAGTCGGTGGCGTTGATTACTCCAGTGCCATCGAGGGACACGGAGATCGCGGCGCCGTTGAAGGTGATGGCGAGAGTGTGGAAGGTACCGGTCGTGATCGTCCCCACGCTGGCCTGGGAGAGCAGGGCCAGGCCGCTGGTGTCGATGTTCCAGGCCACCACACGGAAGAGCTTGACGACGCCGTCTCCCGGATAGAGCCAGGCCGCGTAGGACTCGCCGGTCGAGGTGTTCACGCGGCCGCGCAGGCCGCCCGGGTAGTTGCTGCCATTGGCGAGGCGGAACTTCGCTTCCAGTGTGTAGTTCGTCCAGGAGCTGCTGCCGGCATAAATCTGCGTATGGCCGCCGCCGTTGTAGGCAGCGACGCCGGTTGAGGCGTCCCAGTTGCTGAAGAGCCCGAGAGGCGAGGCCGTCCAATTGTGCAGCGGCTTGGGGCTGAAATCATCCGCGAAAAGCGTGGTCGCTCCTGAGGTCACCGCCACGTCGTCGAAGGTGATCGGCTGATTGCTGACGTCGAGGGCGACAACGCCGGCTGCGAGGGTGGTGTCGGTCGTCTGGATCACCGAGGTGCCGTCGAAGATCACCGAGATCTGGCTCCCCGAAAAATCCAGGGCCAGGGTGTGGAAGACACCCGTGGTGATGCCGCCGCTCACCGCAACCTGGTCGAGGAGGGTGAGGCCCGAGGTGTCGATGTGCCAGGCGGTCGAGCGGAAGAGTTTGATCACCCCTTCAGCGGGATACAGCCAGGCCGCATAGCCGGCGCCGGTGTTGACGTCGATTCGACCGCGGATGCCGCCGGGATAATCGCTGCCGTTGTCCAGCTTGACGTTCACCTGGAACCTGTAGTCGGTCCAGGAGGAGCTTCCGGCGTAGAGTTGGGTGTGGCCGCGACGCTCGAGCTCCGCCCGCGTCTCCGGTGCGAGGGCGTCGGGCTCGGCCTCCAGGCGGTCGGGGAGCCACTGGTGATGGAGCCGCGGCCGGTCGAGGGCGGCCTGCAAGGGATCGTGGTCC
>DATIOS010000398.1:0-4388 GCA_035472915.1 Thermoanaerobaculia bacterium | reverse complement strand
ATGCCCCACGGCAGCGATGGTGCCGGCTTTTTGCTTGCGTAGCCAGCGCAGGAAATCGGCGGGTGTAGCCTCGGGCGAGAGCTCCTCGATCTCCACCTCGGGGAGGCCGCCGTAGACGGAATCGACGATGGCCGCGGTCTGGGCGGCGCGGGTCAAGGGGCTGGTCGCCAGCAGGTCGAGGTCGGGGACGATCTCCCGGAGTCCCTTGGCGCTCTGTTTCATCTTCTTGCGCCCTTCGTCGGTCAACGGGCGTAGCCGGTCGTCCTTGCCCGTGCGGGCAAAATCCTCCTGCTCTTCGGCGATGGCGTGTCGGAGGAGAAGAAGTTTCATCCATGCACCTCTTGCAGGCGAACGTTATCGCGCACTCTGCACGGTTGCAAAGGCAAAAGCGGTGCCAAGGGCGTGACAGCAGCCGGGTCCTTTTTCCTGTTCTCCCGTGATAGCGTTTTCGGGCACCGCGGGGAGGACCGTATCCAAATGGCAGATGCTCAGACCTTGAAGAGGACGCCGCTCTACGACTGCCATCTGGAGGCGGGAGCGAAGATGGTGGATTTCGCCGGCTGGGAGATGCCCGTCCAGTACCAGGGGGTGATCGACGAGCATCGGGCTGTCCGCACCGGCGCTGGACTCTTCGACGTCTCCCACATGGGCGAGGTGCGGGTGCGGGGCGAGGGAGCCGAGGCCTTCCTGCAGCGGCTCACTCCCAACGACGTCTCCAAGCTGGTCCCCGGCCGCGCCCACTACAGCGGCCTGCTCACCGAGCAGGGGACCTACGTCGACGACATCCTGATCTACCGGCTCGCTGCCGACGACTTTCTCGTGGTGGTCAACGCCTCCAATGCCGATCGCGATTTCCAGTGGATCGCCGACCGGGCGAACGGCGCAGACTATCCGGCGCCCACCATCGTCACCGACGAGAGCGATCACTATGCCCTGCTCGCTTTGCAGGGACCCAAGGCGCTGGAGATCCTGACGCCTCTCGCGACTCCCGGCATCGGCGAGGTCAAGTACTACGGCTTCCGCCAGGGCGAGGTGGCCGGGGTGCCGGCCCTCATCTCCCGCACCGGCTATACCGGCGAGGACGGTTTCGAGCTCTACGTGGCACCCGAGCATGCGGCGGCCGTCTGGCGCCGTCTGGTCGCGGCGGGCGCCGTGCCGGCGGGCCTGGGGGCGCGGGATACCCTGCGCCTGGAAGCCGCCATGGCCCTCTATGGCCACGAGCTCGACGAGTCGACGACTCCCTTCGAGGCGGGGCTCGCCTGGGTGGTGAAGCTCGACAAGGGCGGGGACTTCCAGGGGCGTGGCGCGCTGCTCGCCCAGAAGGCGCAGGGCCTTCCCCGCAAGCTGGTGGGTTTTGAAGTCGAGGGGCGGGGAATCGCGCGCCAGGGTCACGAAGTTGTGTCGGAAGGGGCGGCGGTCGGGAAGGTCACTAGCGGCACCTGGAGCCCAACTTTCGAGAAAGCGCTGGGGATGGCCTATGTGCCACCGGCGCTGGCGTCGCTCGGCACGCGTCTGGCGATCGACGTGCGCGGCAAGACGTTGCCGGCGGTGGTGGTGGAGCTTCCTTTTTATCGGCGTCCGCGACAGAGCTAAGATAGCGGCTTAACCAGTTCTAAACCGGAGGGTGGAAAAAGGCATGTACCCGAGCGAGAATCTCTATACGCGAGAGCACGAATGGGTCCGCGTCGAGGACGACGTCTGCGTGCTGGGCATCACTGAATTCGCGCAGCACGAGCTGGGCGAGGTGGTGTTCGTCGAGCTGCCGGAAGTCGGTCAGGTGTTCGATACGGGAGACGAGTTGGGGACGATCGAGTCGGTCAAGGCCGTCGCCGAGATCTATACGCCGGTGGCCGGCGAGGTGATCGAGGTCAACGAGTCGGTGTCCGACGATCCGGAGCTGCTCAACGAGGACCCTCACGGCGAGGGCTGGCTGATCAAGATCCGGTTCTCCTCCGCGTCCGACCTCAAAGAGCTCATGAAAGCCGATCAGTACGAGGAGTATGTGAAGAGTGGTGAAGCCTGATGATTCATCAGTGATTCCATCGTCGTCATCAGCGGGGCCGGCCGGCGCTGTGGCGCTCGACTCGCCCAGCGAGGATTTTTCCGTGCCGGAGACGAGCGGCGGTGCCGTTCTCGATCCCACCGACACCTTCGTCCGCCGCCACCTGGGGTCGAGCGAAGGCGAGGTCCGGCAGATGCTGGAGACGCTGGGGATCGGCTCCCTCGAGGAGCTGGTGCGGGAGACGGTGCCGGAGTCGATTCGGCGCACGGCACCCCTGGCTCTCGCCGGATTGCCGGACCGGGAGCTGGGCGAGGCGGAGCTGCTGGAATCGCTGCGCCAGATCGCCAGGAAGAACCGGATTTTCCGCTCTTTCCTGGGGCTGGGCTACTCGGGGACGTTGGTTCCCGGAGTCATCCAGCGGAACATCCTGGAGAACCCGGGCTGGTACACGCAGTACACGCCCTATCAGGCCGAGATCTCGCAGGGGCGTCTGGAAGCGCTGCTCAATTTCCAGACCCTGATCGAGGACCTGACGGGCCTGCCCATCGCCAACGCCTCGCTGCTCGACGAGGGCACCGCCGCGGCCGAGGCCATGCACCTTTGCCATGAGCTCGCGGACGACAAGCGCAACGCTTTCTTCGTCGCCGGGGACTGCCATCCGCAGACGATCGCCGTCGTCCAGACCCGCGCCAACGCGGTCGGTGTCGAGGTGCGGGTGGGCGATCCGGCGGCGGTCGATTTCTCGGCCGGTGATCTGTTCGGCGTTCTCGTCCAGTATCCGGCGACGGACGGCCGGGTGGTGGATTACGGGCCGCTGGTCGAGCAGGCTCACGCCGCGGACGTGCTGGTGGTGGTGGCCGCCGACCTGCTGGCCCTCACCCTGCTAAGGGCGCCGGGCGACTTCGGCGCCGACGTGGCGGTGGGCTCAGCCCAGCGCTTCGGCGTGCCGATGGGCTACGGCGGACCGCACGCGGCGTTCCTCGCCACCCGCGACGAGTACAAGCGCCAGCTTCCCGGCCGGGTGATCGGCGTCTCAAAAGACCGTCACGGCCGGACGGCCTACCGCATGGCCATGCAGACCCGCGAGCAGCACATCCGCCGCGAGAAGGCCACCAGCAACATCTGCACGGCGCAGGTGCTGCTGGCGATCATGGCCGGGATGTATGCCGTCTATCACGGACCCGAAGGGCTGCGGGCCATCGCCCGCCGGGTCCACGCCCTGGCGGCGACCCTGGCGGAGGGGCTGCGCCGGTTGGGATTCGGGATTCCCCCGGAACCGTTTTTCGACACCGTAAGAGTGGACCTCGGCTCACGTTCGGCAAACGACCTGCTGGCCGCCGCCCGCGAGCGGGGCATCAATCTTCGGCGCCTGAGCGATCACGCGGTAGGTGTAGCGCTCGACGAAGCGGCGACCACTGCCGACGTCGACGAGCTACTGGCGATCTTCGGCGGCAAGCCGGATCTCAAGTCCGTGGAGCTGGCTGAGAAGGTTGAGCTGGCGTTCCCGGCGCCCCATGCCCGCTCCTCGGCGTATCTCACGCATCCGGTCTTCAACAGCTTCCACACCGAGCACGAGATGCTGCGCTACATCAAGCGGCTGGAGGCCCGGGATCTCTCCATGGCCACCTCCATGATCTCCCTCGGCTCCTGCACGATGAAGCTCAACGCCACTTCCGAGATGGTGCCGGTGACGTGGCCGGAGCTCGGGGCGCTGCACCCGTTCGCGCCGCTGGATCAGACCCATGGCTACCAGGAGCTGTTCCGCACTCTGGAGGCGTGGCTCTGCGAGATCACCGGCTTCGCGGCCTGCTCGCTGCAGCCCAACGCCGGCTCGCAGGGCGAGTACACGGGGCTGATGGTCATTCGCGCCCACCACAAAGCGCGGGGCGACGGGCACCGGGACGTCTGCCTGATCCCCGTCTCGGCGCACGGCACCAACCCGGCGTCAGCGGTGATGGCCGGCCTCAAGGTCGTGGTGGTGGCCTGTGACGAGGGCGGCAACGTGGATCTCGGCGATTTGAGGGCCAAGGCCGAGCAGTACGCCGACCGGCTGGCGGCGCTGATGGTGACTTATCCGTCGACCCACGGGGTGTTCGAGGAGGGGATTCGCGAGATCTGCGGCATCGTCCACGAGCACGGCGGCCAGGTCTACATGGACGGCGCCAACATGAACGCCCAGGTAGGACTCTGCCGGCCGGGCGACTTCGGCGCCGACGTTTGCCACCTGAACCTCCACAAGACCTTCTGCATCCCGCACGGCGGCGGCGGCCCCGGCATGGGCCCCATCAGCGTCGCCAAGCACCTGGCGCCCTACCTGCCCAGCCACCCGCTGGTCGAGACGGGCGGCGGCAAGACGGGCATCGGCCCGATCTCGGCGGCCCCCTGG
>DATIOS010000397.1:0-2793 GCA_035472915.1 Thermoanaerobaculia bacterium | reverse complement strand
GGCCGATGATGAAGCCCACGAGATCCTTACCACCCGGCGGGACGACATCCTGCAGGCAATCTCCGATGCCGCCGAAGCGTCGATGGTGCCGGCTCAGCTGCCCGACCAGGCCGGTGCTGTGCGAGACCTCCTCTCCGCCTTTGCGAGGGCGCCGTCGCGGGAGACTCGCACGGCCGATCTTTTGCCGCTCGCCTGGATCCCGATCGCCGGGGCACTCCTGCTGCTCGGCTTGCACACCGTGTTTCGGCGCACTGCGGCTCTGGTAGCTCTCGCTGGTCTGCTGCTGGCCCCGCGGGCACATGCGCAACGACTCTCTCCCGGCGAACGCGCGCTGGCGGGAGGTCGCAGCGCGGTAGCCGCGGATCTCCTGCTCAAGGACCTTTCCAAAGGCGCGTCCGACACCGCCGCGTACAATGCCGGCACTGCGGCACTCCTGGCTGGACGGCACGATGAGGCGCGCCTTGTCCTCGAGCGGGCGACCCACGCGCTCGATCCGGATCTCCGGTACCGGGCCCTCTACAATCTGGGTGTGAATGCCTTGGCCGCCGCCAGGGCCGACAGTTCCGCGCGCGACTCGTTGTACGCCGAGGCAGCGGAACACCTCAAGGAGGCGCTGGTCCTGTCTCCCCGGTCGGAGCGCGCCAAGTGGAACCTGGAGCTGGCACAGCGGCATCGCCCTCCGCCGTCCAGCAGCAATTCTCCCAATCAGCCACCGCCTCAAGGGGGACAGCAGCCCCCGCCTCCCAAGTCCGGCCAGAGTGGTGGGGGCGAGCGGCCCAACCTCTCGCAGTCGCAGGCGGATGAGATCCTCGGCTCGGTCGAGCGCGAGGAGCGCAGCACGCGCGAGCGGCACATGGCCCGGAACAAGACCAACGTTC
Source organism: Thermoanaerobaculia bacterium (assembly GCA_035472915.1). Lineage (GTDB taxonomy): Bacteria > Acidobacteriota > Thermoanaerobaculia > Multivoradales > UBA5704 > DATARR01. The sequence goes on along the minus strand of DATIOS010000397.1, from coordinate 1,915 downwards.
ACGCGGTGAAAGACTGGTGATCAGCCTTCTCCTGGCCCTCGCCCTGGTCCAGCAGCACCCCGCGCCTCAAGTGATGAGCGCGGTGGATCGGGACCACGTGGTCGTGGGTGACGTAGTGGAGCTGACGGTACGCATCACCAGCCAGACTCCGGAGGCGGTCCAGGTAAGCCTGCCGCCGCTGCTCGGTTTCGAGCTGGTAGGTCGGAGCGAGCGCAGTGAAGTGAGCTACGGCAACGCCAAGGGCCGGATTACGACGGTGACGCTGCAGCTCCGTGCTACGACCAAAGGCCATTGGCGAATCGGGAAGATCCAGATCCGCCAGGGATCCCATCTCGAGGAGGCGGAACCGGTCGATGTATATGTCGATCGTGGTAGCGCCGCGATGGCGTCCGCTCTCCCGAGCCGAATCCGCCGCGTGCTGGAGCAGGCGCCTCCGCCCAGGGGTTCACCACCTGCCGCGATCAGCGTGGTTGTGTCCGACCCCTCGGTCGTCGTCGGCCAACAGGTGGATGTGGTGACCATCGCCTGGTTCCAGCGGGATCTCCGGCAGCAGCTTCGCCGGTCTCCGACGGTCGAGGCGCCGCGAATCGAAGGCGTCTGGAGCTATCCCCAGCAGGTTCCTAGTGGAATCGCCGCGAGCAGGCAAATAGGAGGCCGCTGGTATGACCTCTTCATCCTCCACCAGATCGTTTTTCCACTGACGCCGGGAACCGTGAAGGTTGCCGCCGCCAGGTTGCACTACAGCGTGCCGCTCGCCTTCCAGTTCTTCAGCCAGGAAGAGCGTTACTCGTTGGTGAGCGGCACCAGCAGTCTCGATGTGACCCCGCTTCCCACGGCGGACCGGCCGGCCGATTTCACCGGAGCCGTGGCGCGCAATCTCACGGTCACGGATTCGATTTCGCCTTCGGTGGCGCAACAGGGCGAAGCGGTGACCGCGAGCCTTGTGTTGCGCGGAGAAGGGAACGTCGCACTGTGGCCGGTGCCTGCCGTCACCTGGCCTCCGGGGTTCCGGGCCTACCCCGACGCGACGGAAGAACGGGTCTCGACCACCGATGGCCGCCTGGGTGGGACCAAGACGTTCCGCTACCTCCTGGTCGCCGACAGCGCCGGCACCACGGCCATTCCCGCCGTTCGCTATTCCTATTTTGATCCCGGCACCGGGACCTATGCCTCCACCCGCATGGCGAGTGTGAGCCTGACCGTGGCGCCACGATCCGGAGGTGCTCTGCTCCGGGCGACACCGCCCCCGCTCATTCTCGATGCACGCCCCGGGCTCGCCCGTGAGATTCGGGAGACGTTTTTCCCCTGGGTCTGGTGGCTTGCGCTCCTGATCGGACCACTGATCTTCGCTGGGCGGGTGATCCATCTCCCCCGTCGCGCGAAGCGCGCAGAGCCGCCGCGCGCCGACAGTCTGGCCGCAGTCGAACGGGAGCTGTCCCGAATGGTCGCGGCGTTGGCCGCAGGACAGGATCGCAATGGCCCGGAGTCGTTGCAGGCGTCGTTGCGTCGAAGCGGACTGAGCGAACCGGACGCGCAAAAGGTGATCGAAGTGCGCGAACGACTCCGTGCCGCCCGGTTCGGGGGATCCGGGGTCGACCCCGCGGTGCTGGCCGAGGCCCGAGCCCTGATTCTGCGGATTCGCCCTGAACGACCGCGGAGCGGGCCGCGCTGGAGAAGCGGCACCGCAGCGCTGCTGCTATTCGCCAGCGCGGCGACGCTTCGAGGGCAATCGACATCTCCCGAGCAGCTTTACGAAGCCGGCGCCCTCGGTTCTGCAGCGGCCGGCTTTCAGGCCCGCGTGCAAGCCGCGCCCGAGGTTGGCGCTTACTGGTACAACCTCGGCGCCGCGCGATTCCGGCTTGGAGAAGACGCCGCGGCACTGGGCGCCTGGACTCGCGCGGCACGGCTCCTTCCC
>DATIOS010000396.1:0-5232 GCA_035472915.1 Thermoanaerobaculia bacterium | reverse complement strand
AGCGGATGCCGAGGCCGAGCCGGCGGTACAGCGTGCTGCGGCTGACCCCGAGCTGACGCGCGGCGCCGGCGACGTTGCCGCCGCAGGCCTCCAGCGCCTGGCGCATCGCCGCCAGGGCGAGGCTGTCCAGGTCGGGCGGCGCCGCGGGGTCGGCGACCAGGAAGGCCACCAACTCCTTGGCGCTGCCCAGGGTTTGCACCTTGCAGGCCGCCGCCACCACCCCCGGAAAGGTGCACAGCTCGGCCTCGACGGCGGAAAGCTCGATGCGATGGCCGCGGATCTTCACCTGCGCGTCCGAGCGCCCGAGGTATTCGAAGTCGCCCGAGGCGAGCTGGCGCACCAGGTCGCCCGAACGGTAGATACGTCCGAAGCGCGGATGGTCGACGAACTTCTCGTGCGTCAGGTCCGGCCGGTTGAGATAACCGCGGGTCACGGCGATTCCGCCGATACAGAGCTCGCCGATCTCGCCGCGGGGCACCTCTTCGAGCTCGGCGTCCAGGGACCAGGCCAGGGCGTTGCGCAGCGGTTTGCCGATGGTCACCGGCTCTCCGGCGTAGATCCGGGTGCGCACCACTGTCACCGTGCACTCGGTGGGGCCGTAGCCGTTTTCCAGCCAGCGCCCGGGCGCCCAGCGGTTCGCCACGTCGACGGGCAGCTCTTCGCCGCCAAGATAGAGCAGGCGGAGGTCGGGCAGCTCGCGCTCCGGATCGTCGCAGGCGCACATGCGCAGCAGGGTGGGCGGCGGGCAGAAGACGTTGATCTTCTCGTCGCGCAGCCACGGCACCAGGTCCGGCCCCAGCCGCACGATGTCGTCATTCATCACCACCAGCGTGGCGCCGACGGCGAAGGCCAGCCACATCTCCTCGACCGACGAGTCGTAGGCGGCCGAGGAGCTCTGGGCGGCGCGGTCCTGCGGTCCGAGGCCGTAGCGTTCCGCGTCGGCGACGACGAGGTTGACGACGCTGCGATGCTCGACCATCACCCCCTTCGGATTGCCCGTCGTGCCGGAGGTATAGATGACGTAGCAGAGCGTCGAGGGCGTGAGCCAGGGCGGCCGTGGCGGCAGCGGCTCGGGAGAGGCGACAGGCGGCTTCGGGCTCGCGAGCACCGTCTTCTCGGCCGGATAGCCCAGCGAGGCGAGCTGGCCGCGCAGCTCCTCCGAGGTGATCGCGGCGACGGCCTGCGAGTCCTCGAGGACGAAGCGGAGGCGTTCGGCGGGAGCCGTGCGCTCCAGGCAGGTGTAGGCGCCTCCGGCTTTCATCACCGCCAGTTGCGCGACGTAGATGAGATGGTCGCGGCGCGGCAGCAGGATGGCGACGACGCTCTCGGCACTGACGAACGGCGCCAGGCGTGCCGCCAGCGCGTTCGCCTGGGCGTCGATCTCGGCGTAGGTGAAGCGACGGCGGGGCGCGGAGGCGGTGGGAGGAACCTCGATCGCCACCTGATTCGGAAGCTGGCGGGCGATGCCCTCGAAGATCTCGTGCAGGAGCTGCGAACCGGTCTCGGCAACCGGGGGGATTTCAGGATTCATGATGGACTACTTACCCTTGGTTGTGTCAAAGAGATTGCGGGCGGTATTGAACTCCAGAATCGGTCGATCGTCCAGGTTCAGGGAGTCGACCCCCGCGAGGAAGGCGTCCACCTGGTCGGGACGCGCCGCGGGGGAGTTCATGAGCTCGAGAATGTCGCTCGCCCGGTAATTGACCGAGATGAAGTCGCGAGCGAGGTCCGGTTTGAGCAGCTTCGCCTTCAGCTGCGGCAGCTCGACGTTGATGGGCTGCGGCGAAGCGAGGACGATCACGTCCGTCCCCACTCCCCAGAAGGCGACGTAGGGGAAGATGGTGTGGATGGTGTGGATCATCGCGCGGAAATCGTTCCTCTTCATCTCATAGCGCGGCAGCCATTGGCAGAGGATGCCCCTTGGGGTCAGCCGCTTCGCCGCCGAGCGGTAGAGCTCCTGGGTGAACAGACCCGACGCACCGGACACCCAGAGATTGGGGGGCTCGGAGGTGATGACGTCGAATCTGTCTGACCCGCTGTCCAGGAAGTTGCGGCCGTCGTTGGTCACCACTCGCACCCGGGGATCGGCCAACGCGTGATCGTTGAGGGTCGCAAAGTGCTTGCGGGCCATCGCGACCACCAGCGGATCGATCTCCACCACCATGATAGTCTGCACCTCGGGGTGGTGGACCACGGCGCGCAGCGTGGCGCCGCCGCCCAGGCCGATGGTCAGCACCCGCTGGGGATTGGGATGGAAGAGGAGCGGCAAGTGCCCGAGTAGGAACCGCGTGCGGTTGTCGATCATCGTCAAGTTGGCGTCGGTCTTGCCGTTGTTCTTGAGCAGAAGGTTGGGACCCTGGCGCACCACCGCCACCTGCCCATAGAGGCCCTGGCTTTCCTCCACCACCCGCATCGTCTTGTTCGCCGCCTCGTAGGCGGACCAGTTGCCCAGGTGCAGGCCGTGGAAGTAGAGAGCGTTCACGGGCGGCGCGAAGGGGAGCACCGCCGGCGACAGGACCACCGCGCCGGCAAAGAGGACGGTCACAGCCGCCGCCGGCACCCACCGCCGCTGCCCGGGAGCGCCGAGAGCCGCGCGGGACAGCGCGAGAAAGATCGCTGCCACCAGCGCGAATAGGGCGAGAGTCATCGCCATCAGTCCGGAAAAACCCCAGGCCGGCATCAGCACGAGCTCGGCTAGCAAGGCGCCTGCCACGCCCCCCAGGGTGTTGGCGAAAAAAGCCCGTCCCGTCGCCGCGGCGTGCTTGGCGCCGGCGCGGTCCCCGGTGATCATACGTACCACCAGGGGGAAGCTGGCGCCGAGGGCCAGGGTCGCCAGCAGGACGATCAAGAGGATGAGCAGGCACACCGTGAGCTGGAACGGGTTATAGCCGGCCTGCCAGAGGACGATGCGGAAGTAGGCCCGGGAGAAGAGCGTCGCGGAGCGGAACACCGCGATGCCACACAGGGCCACGGAAGCGTAAAGGCAGGCCGCGGCGGCGAAGGGATTGTGGATGCGGTCGATGAAGCGCGCCATCAGGAGGCTGCCGAGGCCGATGCCGGCCAGGAAACCGGCGAGCACCGCGGCGGTGGAGAAGACGTGAGTGCCGTTGAGCAGGGTGAAGAAGCGGTTCCACCCCGTTTCCAGCAGCAAGGCCGCGACGCCCGAGAGGAAGAAGGTGAAGAGGACGAGCCGCTGCCGTGAGCTCGACACGGTCGGGGTGTGCGTGACCGTCGCCGCAGCACTCGCCGCCTCCGCTGCTGCCGCCGCCTGCCGGCTCGCCTTGCGCCGTTTCTTCTCGTGCGGCGTAATGATCCGCTTGCGCAACAGGATGAACAGGCCCAGGTCCACCGCGCCCACGCCCAGGATCCAGGTCGAAGCCGAAAGCCCGCATTGCGGCACGAAGAAGAAACCCGCGAGCAACGCTCCTACTGCGGCGCCCAGCGTATCGAGCCCGTAGATCAGCGACAGATCGCGTCCCAGGTGCCCCGGCTCGCGGGACGCGAGGCGTACGGCCAGTGGGAAGACGGCGCCGATGACGAGCGTCGGCGCGAGCATGCAGACGAGCACCACGGCGATTTTCAGCAGCGCCGAAGGCAAGGGCGCGAGATTCGCCGGGGCGATGGCGAGGAACGCGTTGCGTCCCGCCTCGAACAGGGGGAGGCTCACCCCCACCCAGACGCCGAGGACGATCTGCAGCCATCCCAGGAGCCGCCACGGCCGCCGCGTGCGGTCCGCCACCCGGCCGCCCCAAAGAGCGCCCCCGGCGAGCCCGAGCAGGAAGATCGAGACCACGGTGCTGAACGCCAAGGCGGTCGAACCAAAAAGGAACGAGATCTTCCGCAGCCAGAGGACCTGGCAGGCGAGCGACAGTAGGTTGGTGAAGAAGACCGTCCCGAACAGGAGGATTCTGCCGCCCGGCACAGGCACGGGCGGGATGGTCTGGCGGGAACCTCTGGTCATGAGGCGGGGAGTGTACCAGTTCCCCCGGATGGGCCGGAGTCCCGCCCGGCGACCTTACTCCGTTTTAACAACTCCCAGGGATAGGAACTGCCTCGAAGTGCTGCTCTCCGGCACTCTGCCCGCGCCACAGGAGACTTCCCAAGGTAGAGACGCCCTACGGGGAACCCCGTGGGGCGTCTCCGAGGGCGGCGACATTGCCTGCGACCTCCAAGGCGCTCCTCGGGCACGCCATCCTGGCCGAGATGTGGTATCTCGCCGGGACCGGCGCCCCCTTGTGGTAGTATCTTTCGCAATCTTTAACAAGGAGGTGCGAATGTCTTCCCGCTGGCGTCGTGTCGCCTTGTGGGTTCTTCTCGCCCCATGCTTCTTCCTCGCCTGCGTTTCGCTGAGTGTGGGCGGCTCCCACTCCAATAAAAGAAACTCGGACCCGCAGATCCGGGGGAAGCAGGCGCTAAAGGCGGGGGCCGCCGCCATCCTCTTGCTTGGGCCGGACCTCGTCTTCCGCAGGGACGGAGTCGATGGCAAGGCTGTGGTCCGCGGCGGGTGGCCGTTCGTGGTCGCCTACGAGCTCGAGCAACCGGGCCATCTGCGACTCACGATTACGCCCAAGCGAGGCGCGGCCAAGAGCTACAGCATTCCCGAAGTTGGCACCGCGCCTGCCGGCTCCCGGCAGGAAGACGTGATCCGTCTCAGCAGGGACCTGGGCGACGCGATCCAGGAGGGAAACCTGTCGTTGCGGGCCTATGTAGGAGAGGCTGAAGACCAGCCGGTGCCGTTCAAGACCTACGGGCTCGGAGCCGGCGACCAGGCGGTCGGATCGATGACCGTCGTCGACGTACGCTTCTCGCCCCCTGAGATCGACGTCAAGCGTGGGCAGCGCGCCGATTACAGCTACATGGTGCGACGAAGCTTCAATCAGGTGCGGGTCCAGATCGACCGCCTGGACGACTCTACCGGTGCGCCCACGCCGATTTTCCGGAAGGATGTCAAACCAACCCCAGGCCGAGATCAAGAGCCCAAAGACTTTTGGGACGGGCGGGACGATAAGAACCGGAAATCCAAGGGTCTGCACAGGCTCCAGGTCACCGCGTGGTTCGGGCCGAATGTTGAAGCTTGGAACACGGCCTTATCTGGAACGATGGTCCGTGTCCGCCCCTGAAGATCCGGCTGCGGTGAGACAGGCGCGATGCCGGCGGCTCCGGGCTCGCGCCATTCTGATTGCCGCCGGATTCATCCTCTTGGACATCCTCTTCGGCGTCTTCCTCCTTCCG
>DATIOS010000395.1:0-2260 GCA_035472915.1 Thermoanaerobaculia bacterium | reverse complement strand
ATTCCGTTCAGGGCATCATCCGAGCCCGCCGGTACGATGGCGCGTCCGGCGCCGGTTCCGCCGTCGCCGAGCTCAATGTTCCCGGCACGGGCTACGCCTTCCAACCCGCCGCAGCGCTGGCCGGTGACGGCAGCGCCCGGGTGGTGTGGGTGGCCGGCGACGAAGTCTGGGTCCGGCGTCTCGACGCCGCGGGGCAGCTCGCGGGACCCGGGGTCCAGGTGGGAGTGGACACCGCCAGCTTCTTTTCTCCGGCCGTCGCCGTCGATCATGAAGGCAATGCGCTTGTGGTGGGAAGCGATTTCAACCTGGTTCTCCAGGCGAGACTCCTGAAAGCCGACCTCTCGCCGCTCTCCGACGCGTTCCCCGTCTCCGATCCAGCGTTCCTGGCAACGGATCCGGTCCTGGCGACGACCGCCTCGGGCAACCTCGTGTTGGTGTGGAGCAGCGGCTTTTTCTTTAGCAGTCCTTTCGAGTTTCTGCCGCCGCCGCCGGTCCCGGGACGGGACGGCGACGGCCTCGGCGTCGTCAGCCGAATCTTCGCGCCCGTTCGCTGCGCGGCAGGCTCCGAAATCCTCTGCCTCGGGCCGGACCATCGTTTCGAAGCCCGCGTGAGCTGGCAGAACCCGAACAGCGGCGAGACCGGCGCCGGCCACAGCCTCCCTCTCACCGAGAACACCGGCGCCTTCTGGTTCTTCGGTGACCAGAACCTGGAGCTGATGGTCAAGGTGCTGGACGGCACTACGGTCAACCTTCACTTCTGGGTCTATGGCGGAGCGCTGTCGAACGTCGAGTACACGCTGACCGTGACCGATACGCTGACCGGCGTGACACGCAGTTACCACAACCCGGCGGGCCAGATTGCCAGCCTGGCGGACGTGGCGGCCTTTCCCCCGGGGGTGAGCGCGGAAAGGACCGAGGAGACGGCAAGGACACCAGCAACGGCGGGGAGGATCGGGATGAAAACCGGCGCTCTCGTGGGTTGCCTTCCGTTGGCCGCGGATCCCACGAGCCTGTGCCTCGCTTCCGGACACTTCACGGTCAGCGTGCAGTTCACGGACCCCCGCACCGGCCTCGCCGGGGCGGCCACGGCCGTGCCCCTCACCGCGGACACCGGCGCCTTCTGGTTCTTCGACGACTCCAACCTGGAGCTGATGATCAAGGTGCTCGACGGCCGAGCGATCAACGGCAAGTACTGGGTCTTCTACGGCGCCCTCTCGGACGTCGACTACACGATCACCGTCACTCGCCCGGAAACGGGTGAGGTCAGGACCTACCACAATCCTCACGGCACTCTTGCCAGCCGGGCGGATACCCAGGCGTTCTGATTACGGCACGCTTAAGTCCGGCGTTTGCTATTCAGCGAGGGTGGCGAGGCGGGCTTTGCTGATCTTCAGGACCATGCCGGCGTTGCGGTCGGCTGCTTCGCTGACATGGTATTGGGCGGCGGTGCCGAGGACCTGTGCGACCTCCGAAGGGGTGAGCTTGTAGTCTTCTTCGAGCCAGGTGGCCATGCCGCTGGTAGCCCCTTTGAAGGCTTCGTCAAGGGAGCCGCCGAGGCCCATTGAAATGATGTGGGTGGCGGTTTCGATGCGGGGACCACCGATGCGCTTGTTGGGGATGACGTCGACGGTGAGCTCTACGTCCATCGAGGTCTCAAGGGCGTTGCCGTTGAGCTCGCCGTCACCCTGCGCGGCGTGGGCATCGCCGAAGTAGAGCAGCGCGCCGGGGTTGGAGACGCGGAGATAGACGGTGGCGCCTTCCGTGATTTCGTTGAAATCCATATTGCCGCCGTAGCCACCGGAATCCCCGGTGTTGGGAGCGGCTTGGCCAATGTTGGGGGCGGCCGCGATACAGCCAAGCATGGGCTTGAGTGGGATGGTGTAGTACTCGAGATGCTTGGAGGGTTTCACCGGGGTGGCGGTGCCGGCGGTGCGGTCGAGATGCCAGCGGATGGTATTGCCGAGGTCCTTCGTCTTGACGGCGAGCTCGCTGTCGAGAGCGCGCTCGACGAGGCCGTCGTCGCTTTCGGCCCAGTCGCGATTGAGGGTGAGCTTTTTGATGTGGACGACGAGGGTGTCTCCCGGCATCGCTCCGGTGATGTAGAAGGGGCCGGTCTGCGGGTTGCCGCCGGCGGATCGCTTGATGTTCTGGAAGTCGACGCCGCCAGCGTCGACGGTGGTGGTGTGGATCGTGTCCCCGGGGGCGATGGTAAGAACCGGCTTGTTGAGGGCGGAGAACTGGCGATGGAAGACGGTAGGGG
>DATIOS010000394.1:0-6592 GCA_035472915.1 Thermoanaerobaculia bacterium | reverse complement strand
TATCTGGAGGTGGTGGACGTCGATCCTGCGAGCAACTGCTGTTATGCGCCGGTCGACCTCGACGACCGCTATCTGCTCGCCGAGAGCGGGCTCGATCCCGACGAGGGGAATCCCCAGTTCCACCAACAGATGGTCTACGCGGTCGCGATGACCACCATCCGCAACTTCGAGCGGGCCTTGGGACGGCGAGCCCTCTGGTCGCAGGCGGACAAGGACCAGGACTTCCAGTTCGTGCGGCGATTGCGCATCTATCCTCACGCCATTCGGGAGCCCAACGCCTACTACGATCCGAACCGCAAGGCCCTGCTCTTCGGCTACTTCCCGGCCGTGGCGGGAGGACGGAATCTGCCCGGAGGGACCGTCTTCTCCTGCCTGTCGCACGACGTGGTGGCCCACGAGACCACCCACGCCCTTCTCGATGGCCTCCACCGGCGGTTCATGGAGCCCACCAACGTCGACAGCAAGGCGTTTCACGAGGGCTTCGCGGACATCGTCGCCTTGTTCCAGCACTTCTCCTTTCCGGCGGCCTTGCGCGACCAGATCCGCAAGACGCGGGGCGACTTGGCGAGCCAGAGCCTGCTGGGTCAGCTGGCGCAGCAGTTCGGCGAGGCGATCGGGCAATACGGCGCCCTGCGCGACGCCCTGGGCGAGGTGGATCCGGCGACGAAAGAGTGGCGGCCGAAGGAGCCCAATCCGGAGGATCTCGGCAAAGTTCGCGAGGCCCACGAACGCGGCTCCATTCTGGTGGCGGCGGTGTTTGATTCCTTCCTCGCAATTTACAGATCGCGCATCGCAGACCTGGTGCGCATCGCCACCGCCGGCACCGGCGTGCTCCCTCCGGGAGACATCCATCCGGATCTGGTGGACCGCCTGGCGGGTGAGGCGGCGTCCGCCGCCCGGCACGTCCTCACCATGTGCATCCGCGCCCTCGACTACTGCCCGCCGGTGGACCTTACTTTCGGCGACTACCTGCGGGCCCTGGTCACCGCCGACCGCGACTTGGTGCCCGACGACGACCGCAGCTACCGCATCGCCATCGTCGATGCGTTTCGCCGTCGCGGCATCTATCCCCAGGGAGTGCGCACCCTGTCGACGGAGAGCCTCTGCTGGGCGGCGCCTCCTGACGCCGCGGCACATGCGCTCCTGGAGCTGTTGCCGGTCATCGACAGCGTGCGCGGCGCCGCCCGCCATCACGGCTGGTCGCTTTCGGACGACCGGCAGAAGATTCGGGATGACATGGAGGCGAGCGCCCGTGCCGTCCACGGCTGGCTGCTCTCGGATCACTGCCGGACGGTGGCGCGGCAGATGGGTTTGTCGCTGGGCGCCACGGCGCCCTTGTCCATCGAGAGAAAGGACGGCGTGCCGAAGATCGAGGTTCACTCCGTGCGGCCCGCCCGGCGGCACGGTCCCGACGGCCAGACGATGACTGACCTGGTCATCGAGGTCACTCAGAAGCGGCGCGGGTATCTCGACCCCATCCTCCAGGATCAGGTCGACAAGCAGCCCGTGGATCCGCCGCCGCAGGAGGACTTCTGGTTCCGCGGCGGCTGTACGCTGCTGGTCGACCTGGAGCACCGGGAGGTGCGCTATCTCATCGGCAAGGACATTGAGAGCGTGGCGCGGCTGGCCGCCCATCGCGCGTACTTCGAGGAGGGCTCGTGAGCGTGACCGCGGCGGGGAAGATGGCCGCGCCGGCGACCGGCGTCAAGGTTCGCATGGTCCAGGGACTGGGCGACTGCTTCCTGCTGGCCTTCCCTACCCACGGCCCGCGGCCCTGCTACGTGCTGGTCGACTGCGGTGTGCAGTTGGGCACCGCGGAAGCGGCGGACAGGATGAAGAAGGCGGCGGCGAGCCTGGCCGAAGCCACCGGCGGCAAAATCGACGTCCTGGTGGCTACCCGCGAGCACTGGGACCACGTCGCCGGCTTCCAGCAGGCGAAAGAGGCGTTCGATCCGATCGAGATCGGCCAGGTCTGGGCGTCGTGGACGGAGGACCCGAACGATCCCGGGGCCCAGCGGCTGCGCACCCGGCGGGACATTGCGGTGCGAGCTCTGTACGAGGCGGTGCAGGAGCTACGGCAGTGCGGTGAGGAGGACAGCGCCGGCTCTCTCGAATCGGTCCTCGGGTCCTTCGGCGACCTGGGAAGGGACGGTCGTCCGGCCGCCGTTCAGCAGACCATGGCCTACCTCTTCAGCCGGGGTAAGCCGCCGCGGTATCTGTGGCCCGGCGACCGTCTGGAGCTGCCTGAAGTGGACGGCGCCCGCGTCTATGTCCTCGGGCCTCCCGGAGTTGCGCCTGGGCTGGCTGCCGCGGAGGAGACCACCCACGAGGCCGGAGGCGCGGAGCTGAAACCCCAGAGCTTCCCCTTCGAGCCCTATTACCGGGTGCCCGTAGACGCGGCCCGGCGGGACCCGTTCTTTCAGGCGAGCTATTTCGGCGTCGCCGGTCAGCCCAGCGAGCACGAGATGGCCTGGCGACAGATCGAAACGGAATGGCTGACCTCGGTCAGCCATCTCACCTCGCAGCTGGACGCCAGCGCCAACCACACCGGCCTGGCCCTGGCCGTGGAGCTGAGGCCCAGCGGCAAGGTGCTGTTGTTCGCCACCGGCGCACTGACGGACGATTGGCACTCCTGGCACCACCTCCAGTGGCCGCGAGAGGCCCCGTCCGGCGATTCGCCGATCACCGCCGAGGAGCTTCTGCGCCATACCGTGGTGTACGAGGTGGCTCGCCGCGCGAATCAGGCCGCCGTGCTGGATTCCGGCGGCCTGGACCTGATGACCGATCCCGAGCTGGTAGTCCTGATGCCGGCGGACGAGGCCCGCCGGCCGGCTCCTCCCCTGCTCCAGAGTCTCTGGGACAAGGCGAGGGGGCGAGTCCTGCGGACGGACCTGGGATTGCCGCCGCGATCCTCGCAGCTCAGCCCGGGAGAATGGAAAGCGTTCGAGAAGCGGTGTGCCGTCACTCCTGACTACGTCGAGCTGACCGTCGCCGAGGCCGCCGCCCAGGCGCGCCCGAAGAAGAAGGCGTAGCGGCGGCTTACGCGTTTTCCAGGCTCGGCACCGGCGCCGCGGCGCCGGCCGGCTCGGGAAGCTGCGCATCGGGAATCTCGCTTTCGAGGTTGCGCAGGCGGGGATTCAGGGAGGAGATGCCCACCGCGAGCAGCGACAGGATCCCGAGACAGATGAACATCAACCCCACGCCACGGCCGGGAGCGACGCCCAGGAGACGGCCGACAAAAGTGTCGGCCAGCTTGCCGCCGGGGAGGAGCAGGGGGCCGAAGACCTTGTCTGCCAGGGGGCCGGCCAGCAGCGCCGCCAGCGGCATGGTGCCGGCTGCGATCATGCCCGAGACGGCGAAAACCCTGCCCTGAACGGCCGAATCGACCTTGCTCTGCAGGATCGTATGAGTGCTGGCCAAAGCGAAGGGGGTGGCGAGCATGAAGGTGAAGGCCGCCAAGGCGATGAGGGGAATGCTGGGCTGCACTCCTCCCAGGAACAGAATGAGGGATTGCAGAACGATCACGCCCAGGACCGTCAGCACCCGCTGTTTGGGGAGTCCCCAGATGGCCACCGCCAGCCCGCCAAGCAGGAGGCCTACGGCGGCGGCCGAGCTGACCGTACCCAGCTCGACCGGCGTCGCAAAGCTCAGGATGAGCGGCGTCAGGAGGATCTGCACCATGCCCATGCAGAAGTTGGTCACGGCGAAGAGGATGAGCAGGGCCACCAGTCCCTTTCGCGCTTGGAGGTAACGCCAGCCGAAGGCCAGATTCGCGAACACCGAGCGCTGGACGGCAGCCCCCTCCAGGGGCGGTGGCTTGGGGACGCGGATGAAAAGCACCGCGGTTACGGCGACGAGGTAGGTGATGGCGTCGACCAGGGCGACGCCCTGATAGCCGATCCATCCGATGAGGAGGCCGGCGGTCAGCGGACCGAGGATCTGGGAGATCGCCCGGCCGCTCTGCGCGATGCCGCTCGCCCTCGGCAGCTGCTTGCGGCCGACGAGCAACGGCACGGACGAGGCCAGGGCGGGCCCCTGGAAAGTCAGGAACGTCATCATCAGCACTGCGAGGGGATAGACCATCCACGGCTGCATGCGGCCGGTGAAGAAAAGGAACGCCAGCAGCGAGGTGGTGACGGCCGATCCCAGGTCGGCGAGCAGGATCAGCTTGCGGCGGTCGAAGTGGTCGGCCGCCGCGCCGGCCACCGGCGAGAGCAGCAAGATGGTTGCGGTACCCGTGAATGCGACGAGGGCGAAGCTGGTGGCGGAATGAGTTCTTTGGAAAACCCAGACGCCGAGGGAGAAGCCACCCACGGCGGAGCCGATGGCGGAGATGAACTGGCCGGCCCAGAGGACGAGGAAGGCCCTCATCCCCTGGGGAGTGCGTCGGATCGTCAAGGTGTCAAGTCTCCTCAGGGCGGGGCGGGCATGCGCCCAGGGTTTGAAGCGAGCCGTCCGCGTATCTACAGTGCGCCGTTACGGCAATGCGGGACACCGGAGGAGTCGCCGCCGGGGTGCTAAGATCCTCTCGTTACGCCTGAACGGCCGACGCGATGTCACCCCAACCGTCCGACCTCTGGTTGCCTCTTGCCCTCTTCGTCTTCTTTGGTCTGCTCAGCGTCGCCGGCGCCTATCTCGCCCTCAAGGCCCTGCGCAGCCGGCGGGCGGCCATCCTCGGGGCCGTGGCGACCGCGGGATTCTTCGCCCTCCTGCTGGCGGTGGTGCTGATTCTCATGCGCAATGCCGGCCTAATTTCCTAGGTCGATTCCTGAGTCGATTTCCTGACCTGCCCTCAAGAGCCGTAGAATCGCCGCGATGTCCGATTCAACAGGGGAGCTCGATCTCGAGCGGTTGGTCACGATCGAGACTTTCTCGTCCCCCTGGCAGGCCCAACTCGCCCGCGCCTGCCTGGAGTCCGAGGGAATCCATGCCGTCGTCGCCGACGAGCACTTCTACCGCCTCTATGGCGCCCTCCCCGGAACGATGGGCGGCGTCAAGCTCCAGGTTCGTTCCGAGGAGGCGCAGCGGGCGTCCGAGCTGCTGCGCAACCGCCAGCCCATTCCAGAGATCTACCTGGTTACCGAGGACGATCTGCGATCGGCGCGGCCGGAGCCCGAAGAGTTGGCGAGCCTGGTCACGGTGGGCCGCTACCCCACCCCCTGGGAAGCCCATCTCGCGCGCACTCTGCTCGAATCCGAGGGAATCGACGCCTGCGTCCTGGAAGAACGTCTGCCGCCGGTCAGCCTGCTCACCAATACGCCTCTCGCGCTGAACCGCGTCGAGGTCCATCCGGCGGACGCCGAGCGGGCCCTGGCTTTGCTGGGCGTGGTCGGGGGTGGTGTGGACCTCGAGGATCTCGAGGACTTCGAGGAAGGTGAAGAAGAAGGAATGTGAGGGGAGCTCACGAAGATTTGACGTCCTTCAGCGTCTCCTCCTTGATCGTCGCGTCCAGGCTCTGCGACTTCACCTCTTGGCGCAAACGGCCAAAGGCGCTGATGTAGACGTTGGCGACCGCCACCAGGGAAAAGAAGGCGATGAGGTAGCCCCGCCAATCGTCGAGCAGCAGCCGGTAGCGGGTGACGACGAGAAAAAATATCGTCACGTAGTGGCTGAAGCAGTACTCACAAGTAAACAGATAGAAGAATTTGCGGGCAGCCAGGCCGCGGGCCTGCCGCGAACGCTTCGCGCAATACTCTCGCGGCTCCTTGAAGACCTCCTCGTGCGTCACCGTCCACGCCACGCAGGCGATGGGCACGGCCAGCACGAACAGCCAGAGGATCTGTAGAGTCCATTGGGACGAGTCGGGTGGGTTCATGGCGGCCCGGTGCTGCAAGAAGGGGGCCGGGAGACCCAAGGCGGGCTGGGATAGAGTACCGCCATGCTATCGCGCCAGCGCACCGGCTCCACGCTCTGCCCGTCCTGCGGCAAGCTCGTGGGAGTCAACGACGATGTCTGCCTGAATTGCGGGCGCCGCCGGCCCGGGATGTGGGGGCTCACCTCGGTCGTCCGCAATCTCGGCAAGGACGCCGGCTTCTTCCAGTTGGTGATCGCGGGCAACGTCTTTCTCTATCTCGCCATGCTGGCCGTGGACCCGCAGCACATCCAGATGGGCGGCCTGTTCTCGCTGGGCGGTCCCAGTCAGGCCAGCCTGCTGCGCTTCGGCGCCAGCGGCGCGCTGCCGGTGTTCTATCTCCACCGGTGGTGGACGGTGCTCTCGGCGGGCTGGCTTCACGCCGGGCTCCTCCACATCGGATTCAATCTCTATTGGATCCGCATCCTGGCGCCGGAGACGGCGGAGCTCTACGGCCCCGGCCGCATGGTGATGCTCTACACGGCCGCCTCGATCGGTGGCTTCGCGGCGAGCAGCGTGGTGCAGTCCCTCGGCCTGGGGGGAGCGGTGACGGTGGGGGCCTCGGCGCCGATCCTTGGCCTGCTCGGCGCCATGGTGGCCTACAGCCGGCGCACCGGCAGCGGCGTCGTGGGGCGCACGGCGTGGAGCTACGCGATCTACATGATCGTCTTCGGCTTCCTGATGCGGGGAGTCGACAACGCGGCCCACGTGGGCGGCTTCGCGGCAGGTTTCATCGCCGGC
>DATIOS010000393.1:0-4991 GCA_035472915.1 Thermoanaerobaculia bacterium | reverse complement strand
TCGTGGAAGAACTGCACCACCTGCTCGCGCGTCCAGTGCTTGGAGTGCAGGCCGGTGTCGACGACGAGGCGGATGGCGCGGAGCATTTCGTCGTTGAGGCGGCCGTAGTCGCTGTAGGGGTCCTGGTAGAAGCCGACCTCTTTGCCGAGGCTCTCGGTGTAGAGGGCCCAACCTTCGACGAAAGCAGTGTAGCCACCCTGCTGGCGGAACGGCGGCAGGGTCGGGAGCTCCTGGGCGATCGAGAGCTGCATGTGATGCCCGGGCACGCCCTCGTGGTAGGCCGTGGACTCGGTGCTGATGGTCTTGCGATGCTCCGCGTCGCCGGTATTCACCTGCACGCGGCCGGGGCGGGAGCCGTCCGGAGCGCCGGTGTCGTACTGCGCCGCCGAGGCCTCCTTCTCACGAAACTCCTCCACTGGCACCACTTCGACCTTGGCTTTCGGCAGCCGGCCGAAGAGCTCGGGCAGCTTTCCCCACATCTGGTCGATGTAATGCTTGTAGAGGTCGATGATCTCCTGGCGCGAGTGGAAGTGGTGCTTGGGATCGGCCTCGATGGCGGCGTTCAGCGCCTTGACGTCCTGATAGCCAAGTTTCTTGGCGAGATCCGCCATCTGCCCCTCGATGCGCGTCACCTCGCTGAGGCCGATCTGGTGAATCTGCTCGGGCGTCAGATCCGAGGTCGTAGATCCCTTGACGTTCCAGGCGTAGCGCGCTTCGCCGTCGGGCAGCGACCACATTCCCGGCTCGGTGCGGCCTTTGGGAACGTACTCCTCCTTCACGAACTTGCCGAACTTCACGTAAGCCGGCAGGATCGAGTTGCTGATCGCGGCCAGCATCTCCTTGCGAATGCGCTGCTGCTCAGCCTCGGGAATCTCCTTGGGAAACTTCTCCAGAGGCGCGGCGAACGGCGACTTTTCGGCCGTCATGCCGGCGAGACCATCCACCTGCGTCACGACCTTCTCGAGGAGGAACTTGGGAGGCATCAGCCCTGCGGCCATTCCCGCCCGCATATGACCGATGGTCTGATCGAAAACCACGGGAAACTTCTTGTAGCGCGTGATCAGGTCGTCATAGTCCTTGACCTTGGTGAACGTCAGGAGAGCGGGGAACTGTGCGGCCAGCAGGTGGATGCCGGAGATCTGGTTGACCGGCATCTGCCAATCCTTGAACTTCGCGCCGTCGATCTGCTCCTTGAGATTGCGCACCATCAACGCTTTGTTGAGCGCTTCCTGTTCGGGGAAACCAGTCGTGTCAACGGCATCGAAGCGCTGCAGGAATTCCTTTGCCTTCGCCAGGTCGGCGTCGATGGCGGCTTGGGAAAAGTCGGACATCTTGTCGTTCCATCGCTTGTCGCCAAGGATGGAAGCGAATTCCGGCGAATGCGAAAGGTTGTACTCCCACTGCTCGGCGAGGAGCTTGTTGAGCGAATCACGCCGAGCCTGAAGATCGGAGGCAGGGGCAGCCCAGACTGGAACACAGGCCAGCAAGAGTGCGGCCAGAAAAAACTTCAAGCGCATAGAGGGTTCTCCTTTCATGGCACCCTCAATACGCAGGAGGAAGCCAGGAGTTACAGACCCTCTTTCACCCCTTGGCCGGCAGAACGTAGAGCAGGACCGCGAAGTAGTGGAGAACGCTACCGGCGAGGACGAACAGATGCCACACGGCGTGGTGATAGGGCAAGCGGCGCCAGGTGTAGAAGAGGACTCCGAACGTATAGGAAACGCCGCCCAGGAAGAGCAGCCGAATCCCGGCCGGCGAGACCGCCCCGATCAGCGGCTTGAGCGCCACCAGCACCAGCCAGCCCATGCCCAGATAGAGGACGATCGACAGCCATCGGAACCGGCTGATGGCCGCGACCTTGAGGGTGATGCCGAGGAGCGCCAAGCCCCAGACGAGCCCGAAAAGCGTCCACCCCAAGGCACCTCGCAGGCTGATGAGGGTGAACGGCGTGTAGGTACCCGCAATCAGCAGGTAGATGGCCGAGTGGTCCAGCACCTTCAACACTCGCTTGGCGTTCGGAGATGGAATGCTGTGATAGAGCGTTGAAGCGAGGTAGAGCAGGATCAGCGTCACGCCGTAGACGATGGACGCCAGGATGTGCCGGACGTCCCCCGACCGCTCCGAAACCAGTACCATCGCGATCAATCCCGCGACACTGAGCACGATCCCCAGGGCGTGGGTGGCGCTGTGAGCGATTTCTTCGCGCAATGAATACGGTGGCTGGTTTGCTGTGACGCTCATTGACGCCTCCGTTCCCCTGGAGCGGGCCCCGGTAACGAGGGCCATGAGCGATTGTAACTGGAAACCTCCGGCCGGGGTGTGACAATGCGGGATGGTACGATCCCCAGCCATGATCTCCCCCACCTTGCTCAGCCTCGGCGTTCTCCTCGTCCTCTCGGTTCCGGCTTCGGCCGCTCCCGCTCCGAGCCCGGCAAAGGAGCTCGACGCCGCAACCGCCGGCCGCTTCGCGAAGCTGGCTCTCGCCTGCGTCCACAAGGAGTATCCGAACAAGATCGCCCACAACCTGAACGGCGACCAGGACGTCAAACCGCCGCGGGAGCTCACGCCTGCCTTCTACGGCTGCTACGACTGGCACTCCGCCGTGCACGGCCACTGGCTGCTGGCGCGTCTGGCCCGCCGCTTCCCCGAGGAATCCTTCGCCGCCGAGGCCCGGGAGGCCCTGGACCGCAGTCTGACGCCGGCGCACATCGCGGCTGAAGCGGTCTATCTGGAAGGTGAAGGCCGGGCCTCCTTCGAGCGTCCCTACGGGCTCGCCTGGCTGCTCCAACTCGCCGCCGAGCTTGCGGAGTGGGACACCCCGCAGGCGAGGCGCTGGTCGGAAACGCTGCAGCCGCTGGTCAAGGCCGCCGTGGGACATCTCAGCACCTGGCTGCCCAAGCTCTCCCACCCCGTCCGCATCGGCGAGCACAACCAGACGGCCTTCGGCCTCGGCCTCATGATCGACTGGGCACGGACAACGGGCGAGACTGCCTCGGCCGGGCTCTTCGAGAGACGGGCCCGCGAGCTTTTTTCCAAGGATCGCGCCTGTCCGCTCGACTACGAGCCCTCCGGCGAGGACTTCCTCTCCCCTTGTCTCGCCGAAGCCGACCTGATGCGCCGTCTCATACCGCCGAAGGCCTTTGCCGGCTGGCTTTCCTCTTTCCTACCTCAGATTGGTACCGCGAACTGGCTCGTTCCCGGCGTGGCCACCGACCGGACCGACGGCAAGCTCGTCCATCTCGACGGACTGAATCTTTCCCGCGCCTGGATGCTGGAAGGGATCGCCGCCAGCCTGCCGGACGACGACTCCCGGATCGCCCCCCTCCGCCTCGCCGCCGCCGAGCACCGCAACTCCGGCCTGGAAGCCGTCACCGGCGCGCACTACGAAGGCGGCCACTGGCTGGGGAGCTTCGCGACCTACCTGGTGACCGGGCGGGGGCTGCCGAAGAAACCGTAGCTGCCGGGGACGACCCGATGCTCGAAATCCTGAAGGCGGAGACGCCAGACCCTGTCGCCGAGGCGCGGCAACTGTTCGTCGAGTACGCGGAGTCCCTCGGCTTCGATCTTGGGTTTCAGGGATTCGGCGAGGAGCTGGCGGGCCTGCCCGGCGACTATGCCCCGCCCGGGGGACGCCTGCTGCTGGCGATCCACGAGGGTCGGACCGCGGGCTGCATCGCGCTGCGCGATCTGGGCGAGGGGAGCTGCGAAATGAAGCGGCTGTACGTGCGGCCTGGTTTCCGGGGCCTCCGGGTCGGCCATGCGTTGGTCCTGGCCGTCATCGCCGAGGCGCGGGGGATTGGCTACAACCGGATGCGACTCGATACGGTTCCCACGATGGAGCGGGCGCGGGCGCTCTACGCCTCTCTCGGGTTTCGGGAGATCCCGCCGTACCGGTTCAATCCCATCCCCGGCACTGCGTTCCTGGAGCTGGACCTCGACGCTCTCGCTCGTCTCAGAACGGAGGGCTGAAGGGCGGCGCCTGGGCGCCCTTGCGCTGGGCTACGAAAGTCTCGAGGAAAGATCGGTCCGTAGGGCTGATGCGCAGGAACTCGACGCCCACCTGGTGCTCGACGTCATTCTTGCGGATCTCGTAAACCACCCGGCAGTCCGTCTTCACCACCCGGCCACGCAGAGCGATGGACAGCTCCATCAAGGAGCCGAAACCGAGCGACTCCTCGCTGACGAACATACAGCCGCCGGGCCCGATGACCCGGGTGCGGGCGAACTCCTCGAACGCCTTCGTCCCAAGCAGTCTCACCATGACTGCATGTTCAGCTTGTACGCGGGGAAAACGCCGGATCTTGGGACGGTGTTCCATAGAGTTACTCCTCAGTTGCAGCGGTATTAGTCTATACAAACAGGAGCTGCGGAGCAACCCTCTCTCTTCCCTGGTCCCTTTGACACCCTGAGAGCACTCCCTTGGCGTGCCGCCGGAAGCGCCAGGCGTGGCCACGCGATTTGATTACCGCGGCGAGCCCTCGCCGGCGGCCTTGCGGGTGCATGCGGTCATCAGGCCCCAAAGCCAACTAACCCTATAGCGATCGATTCTCGGAGCGGGATAGCCGGCCTCCAGCAGCAGGCGTAGGCACTCTCGCCGTCGGTAGGCGCGGAAGTGCGCGCGGGTGAAGTGCCGCAGGTACCAGCCGCAGACCCGGCAGGCGAGGTAGTCGTCGCACCAGTCGGTGATGATCAGACGGCCGCCGGGGCGCAGCACGCGGGCCAGCTCGCGTAAGGCGTCCGCGGGCTTCCGGATGTAGTGGAACATGTTGCAGGAGACGACGACATCGAAGTTGTCCGCGGCGAACGGGAGGCACTCTGCCCAGCCTTCCTGCAGCTCGACGCCCGTCGGCAGCCGGCGGCGGGCGACCGCCAGCATCTCGGACACCGGATCGACGCCGTAGAGATGCGCGGCTGGGTGAGACCGCGATAGCCGCTCCAGCAGCGCGCCGGTGCCGCAGCCCACGTCCAGCAGCTGGTCCCCCGGTCCAAGG
>DATIOS010000392.1:0-6800 GCA_035472915.1 Thermoanaerobaculia bacterium | reverse complement strand
GCTCCTGGAATGCTCTCCTGGCCCAAGCTTGGGAAGATCTCTGCCGTCAGCGTCTCTCCCGGCTGTCGGAGTCATCGTTGTTGGGAGGCCAGGGTCCTTGGGGTCCCGCCTCGCGGTGGTGGAGAGGAACGGAGCCCGAGTGGGACATCCTCAGCGAGTCTCTCGACGGCGGGCGCCTCCTGCTCGGGGAGGCGAAATGGAGCGCCAAGCCATTCAGCCGGAAGGCGTTGGAGCGGGCCAAGAACGAGTTGGTGTTGAGGCCGGCGCCTACTCTGCCCGCTCAGAGCTCCAAGCGGACGAGCGTGAGAGTGCTTTTTGTTCCGGAGCTCGAGAGCGGACAGGACTTCCTCGAGTTGGACGGCGGAGATACGCTGGTCGTGACGATCGCTGATCTGCTTCGATCCTGAGACGGCACCTTTAATCCTTAGTGGTCCACGGCCAGATACCAGCGGGCGCCGGCTCTCTCGGCTTCGGCGAGGATGCGCTCCATGTCGCTGAGATCTTCGAGCACGGCGGTGCCGGCTTGACCCGGCAGGGCTTCGCGCAGGGCGCGAACGGTGGCGAGGCCGTCGGTGACCGGGAACCAGGCCTCGGTGGGAGCGGGCTCCCAACTGTCCAGATCCCCAGAGTCGTCGACATCGTCCAGCGGATCGGCCACGTCGAGAGGGTCGACACTGTAGAAAGACCAGAGGTCGCGCACACCCAATCGCTCGCATTGGGCCGTAACCACCTCTTCGGCGGCGGCAAGCGCCTTGCCGTTCATGAACGTGTCGAGACCCGGAACCTCGCGATCCAGAACGATGTAGAGAGCCGAGCTCATGGTGACTCCTCCTCGGTGTTGGCCACTACGGGGATTACGCAGGATTCTAGGGCCAGCCCCCCGCGCGGTCAACGCTGCGGGTCCTCTTCGAGATCAGCCTATCGCGATATATGACAACGCTTGCATAGATCATTGGGAAGAAGCTCCCGTCAACTTCTCAATCACCCGATCCCAGGTGATCTCCCGCACTTTCGCCTGGCCGGCGAGGCCTAGGGTGCGGGCTTTCTCGCGATCGCGATACAGGGCGTCGATGCGGGCTCCGATGTCTCGCGGAGAATCGGACGGGCAGATGTAGCCGTTGCGATCGTCTTCCACGAATTCAAGAACGCCGCCGGCGTCCGCGGTGGTGATCACCGGCTTGGCGGCCTTGAACGCTTCGACGGTGACGTAGCCGTAATCCTCGTCGTAGGGGGCGTAGTAGACGCCCAGGCAATTGGCGTAGTGCTCGACGACGTCTTCGTCCTTCGTCCAGCCGAGGAGCTCGACTCTTTCCTCGATACCAAGGCGCGCAATCAATTCGATCAGCGCCTCGCGCTCGGGGCCGGTGCCGGCGATGCGGCAGCGCACGGGGGTTTCGGTGTGCTTCATCGCCCGCACGAGCAGATCGAAACGCTTCATGGCGTCGAGACGGCCGATGGTGAAAATGAAATCTCCGGAAGGGCCCGAATGATAGAGCGGATCGAGCTTCGGCGGCGGATAGAGTACCTCCGCTTCCACACTGTTATTGCGGCGGAGGCGATCCGCGACGTTGCCGGAGATCGTAAAAACGGATCGCGCTTCGGAAAGGGTGCGGCGGTCCATGGTGCGGATCATTTCCAACACTTTGGCGTCCCACGGCTGGCGATCCGTGAAATCGCTGTACCGCGTGCCCAGCAGGTCGTAGGCCTGGCGGAGCTGGTGAATGAGCCAGACAACTTTGTTAGGATGCTTGACCAGATAGGACGGAAAGCGCGTCGCGATCACCAGATCGATTCGCTTTCCGGCCGCCTCTTCGAGGTTCACCAGCCGCCAGGCGAGGCTCCCCTTGAGCAACTCGACGCGCGTCGGCCAGTGGAATGGAATGGCCACGACGTCCACTTCGAAGCCGCGGGACTTGAGCTCGTCGCGGAGGGAATCGACCAGCATCTCGGCGCCCCCATAAGCGAAAGGCACTTTGGTGGCGCAGATGACGATGCGTGGCTTCACTCGCCGGACCCGTCCGTGTCCTCAGTGCTAGCCGGCTCTACCAGACGCTCCTCCAGCGCTTCCAGACGCGCCGAGACCAGCGCCAGCTCGCGCAAGGTGCGGTCGTGGGCTTCCACCAGATCTTCGATGAGGCGCGACGCGGCCTGATTGAAGCCGTTCTGCTGCTCCAGCAGCGGTCGCAGATACCACTTGAGGAAGGCGTGGAAGAACGCCTTGCGGGCGAAGACGATCAGCCTGCCCCAGCGCGGCCGGTGGGAGAAGACCACGGGCTCCTGAACGTACTCGCGGGACTTCAGCATCAGGAGGCCGTTACGTGTCTCCATGCCGCCGGCCGCCAGCGTGGCGCTCTCGGCGCGACGCTGCCGCACGCCGGAGCGGACCTTCTGGAGCATCTCGGCGACGCGGGGGTCGCTGAGCGTAGCGATCGAGGAGTCAGACGGAGGCGGCGGGGAGTCGGAGGGCATTGGAGAGGAACGATACACTCTTCCCCGCATGGCCGGGAAACCGGGCGTCCTCGACGCTCTTCACGCCGTCCTCCGCCTCGGCTCGCCCCGCCGGCTGCGACGGACGTGGATCTGGATGCGGGAGATCGCCGGGCAGGTTCGCCGCCGGCGGGCGGAGCCGCGGTTGACGGTGGCGGTGGACGTCAACTCCTTCTACGAGCCGCTCACCGGAGTGGGCTGGTATCTCCACCAGATCCTCCTGCACCTTGCCGAGCGGGACGACGTCCGCCTGCGTCTCTACGGCCAGAGGTTGGTCCATGCAGATCCATGGATTCCTCGTCCGGTCGCGGCATTCCCGGCCGGACCCGCCATCGAGCGGATCGACTACGACGCGCCGGACGGGCTGGTGATCCGGCCCTGGCGGGGGCGCCAAGTGCTCCGCCGCCTCGCCTCCCTGTTGATGGCGGTGGATGGCAACCAGGTGCTCTTCGCCCCCAACTATCTCTTCCCACCGCTCTTCTGGCTCGCCCGGGGAGCGCGAGTCGCCACCATTCACGATCTCGGGGTGTGGAAGGTGCCGTGGGCCGTGCGGCCGGACTCGGGCGAGGCGCTGCGGGAGCGGCTGGAGCGGACGCTCTTCGAGGCGGACCTCTTTCTCACCCCCAGCGAGGCGGTGCGCCGGGAGCTCGTCGAGAGGGGAGTCGCCGCCAGCCGGGTGCGCGCCATTCATCACGGCACGGGGCTGGTGGGGGAGGGCTCTACCGCGCAACCGCCTTCGCCGCCGACGCGCACGCCCCTTCGCTATGCCCTTCACGTGGGCACCGTGGAGCCACGGAAGAACGTCGCGACGCTCCTCGCCGCCTGGCGATTGCTGTGGTTGCGCCGGGCCGATCCACCGCCGCTGGTGCTCTGCGGTGGCTTCGGCTGGCAGGCGGAGGAGGCGCGCCGGGAGATCGGCGCCGCCGAGGCCGAGGGCTGGCTCGTCCATCTCGGCTATGTGAGCCTGGAGGAGCTGGCGGCCCTGTATCGGGGCGCCGAGCTGGTGGCTCTTCCGTCCTTCTATGAAGGCTTCGGCCTGCCGGCCGTCGAAGCCCTGCGTGCAGGAGCGCCGCTGCTGGCGAGCGACCTGCCGGTGCTGCGGGAAGTGGCGGGCGACGCGGCGCTCTACGCGCCGCCGGATCGGCCGGACCTGTGGGCGGACCGCGCTGGCGAGTTGCTGGCGGACTCCAGCCTGCGGGCCGATCTGCGCCGCCGGGGACTGGAGCGGGCGGCGCTGTTCGATTGGAGGCGTGCGGCCGAGGAGACGGTGCAGGCATTTCGCGCCGCGGCGGGGCGGTGATGCGCTGACCCGGCTACGCAAAGCTTTGTGAAACACTTCCCGGGTGCGCCCGGCCCACCTCGCTTCTCTCGGAATCTCCGTCGTCCTGCTGGCCGGGGCGCTGATTCCGCAGCAGCCCCGGGCATTCCAGGTAGTGGTCGCCTGCGCGATGCTCGTGGCCCTGGGTGTGGCGGGGGACCGGCTGGCCCGCTGGCTCTGCCCGGACTTCGGATGGCTCTCGCGGGGGGTGGCCGCGTTCAACTTCGCGGTGGCCCTGGCGGTGGCGCCTGCCACATGGCTGGGGCACTTCGGGGAGTTGCGGCCGGCGCCGTTCCTCATTTGGGCGGCCGCGGCGCTCCTGCTCAGCCGGCTGGTGCCGGTCAGGGCGCGGCAGACGATGGCTTCGCGCCCTGTTCTGAAAGAAAACGACCGCTGGACCCACGCTGAGTGGACGTTGCTGCTGGCGGCCGGAGCGGCTGTCGCGCTGTTCGGTTTCAAGTTCGCCTTCCATTTTCGCTGGACGCCGGTGGGGCTGGGACCGGACGACGAGTCCTACCACCTCGCGGCCATGGCCGTCTGGCACCGGTTTGGCGATCTGCGGATGATCAAGTTCGCGGTGGGGGATGCCAGCACGACCTTCTATCCCGTCGGCGGCGAGGTCTGGTCGTGGGTGCTGCTGACGCCGTTTCGCGACAGCGACGTCCTTGCCCGCTGGTCGCAGCTGCCGTTCGCCGTCGCGTCCATCGTTGCCGTGGCGGCGATCGGCCGGCGGCTCGGCCTGTCGCTGCGCTCAGCGCTGATGGCGGCGCTCCTCTTCGCTTCGATCAAGCGAGTGTTTCCCGGCCTGGCCTTCACCGCCGGCAACGACCACAGCTCCTCCTTTTTCACCCTGGCGTCGATCGAGGCCTCGCTGGCGCTCGCCGCACAGCCGGCGGCCGGCCTGGCGGTCTACGCCGGCGCGGCGCTGGGACTCCTCCTGGGCACCAAGTACATCGGTCTCCTCTTCGCGCCCACGGTTCTCGCCGTGCTTGGGCTGGCCGGGCTCGGACGCCGGTTGAATTCCGCGCCGGGAGAGCGGCTCCCCGTTCGCGCCCTGGCCGGGCTCGCCGTCCTCATGGCGGTGGCCGGCGCGGTGGCTGGCGGCTACACCTATCTGCGCAACTGGGCGACGGCGGGCAATCCCATCTTCCCCGCGCCGTTGAGTCTCTTCGGGCACTCGATCCTGCCTGGTTGGGAGGAGGTGAGCCTGGAGACGCGCCGGCAAGCGCCCGAGTTCCAGATCGACGTTTGGAAGTTCCTCGTCGACCGCTCGGATCTCCTGGGCTCGTTTTTCCCCTACACCATGCTCCCCGCGGCGTTTGCGGCGCCGCTCCTGTCGCTCTGGCGGCGACGTGGAGAGTGGTGGCGGGACGCTCTGGTGCTGCTGCTTCCTATCGCTTTCTTCCTCGAGTTTCTCTACCTGATGGGCGATCATCGGGACATGCGTTACTTCCTCCCCGGGGTGGCGCTGGCGGCGGTGGCGTTTGCCTGGCTGGTGGAGCAGGCGGGACCGCGGGCCTCGCCGTTTCGCGTCCTCGTGCTGCTGGTGCTGACCTTCCACGTCGCCCGCAAGCTCGACTTCGGCGGCACCGTGGCATCGATTCTCGGGTTGGCTTTCATCGCCCTCGGATGGCTTGCGGTGCGGCAGGGTCCGCGGCTGATGGCGACCCTCGCCGGGCCGGCTCCGCGACGCTGGCTGGCGGTGGGAGCCACGACAGCCGTGCTGGTGGCGGCCCTTCCTTTGGGAGCGGTGGTGACGAGCTACCAGGAAATGAAGCTCTTCGAGCGGCCGCCCGCTCTGGCCCTCGAACGCATGGCGGGCTCCGGTGGAGTGGCCGTCGCCTACGTGGGCCTCAACAAGCCGTATTCGTTCTTCGGCAGCCGGCTGCAGAACGACGTCCGCATCGTCCCCCGCAATGGCGATCTCGACGCTCAGTACTACCAATGGGGCGGGACGCTGGCCTTCCCCTATGAGGGAGACGACTACATCCGCTGGCGGCGCCGCCTCGAAGCTCTGGACGTCGCCTTCGTGGTGGTCCACCGTTCGCCGTCCGAGAACCCGGAGCGGGACTGGATGGAGGGGCGACCGCGGGCCTTCAGGCTGGAGTTCTTCGATACCGAGGCCGAAGTCTGGCGAGTGGTTCCAGCGCAAGAGCTGTGGCGGCAGCGCCACCGTGGTGCCGGTCCGGAAGCCCGCCCCTTGTGAAACACTCCCCGGATGCGATCCGGCAGGGCCGTCAACGTCGCCATCCTGGGAACCGCCGCGGTCCTGGCCGTCGGGGCACTGGTCCCCGCTCCACCCCGCGTACTCCAGGCGCTGACGGCGCTTGCCATGCTCGGCGCCCTGGGGGCGGCGGGCGACCGGCTGGCCCGCTGGCTGGCTCCAAGCTTCGGCCTGTTCTCGCGTGCCGTGGCCGCGTTCACTTTTGCCGTCGCTCTGGCGGTGGTGCCCGCCACCTGGATGGGGCACTTCGGAGTGATGCGGCCGGCGCCGTTCCTCCTCTGGACGGCGGCGGCGCTGCTGCTCAGCCGGCTGGTGCCGGCGAGAGCCGCTGACTCGCTGGGACCAGTGCCGGAAGTCGCCAGCTTCCGGGATCGCGTCGAGTGGGCGCTGCTCCTGGCGGCCATGGGGGCCGTCGCCCTGCTCGGCTTGAAATTTCTCTTCCACTACCGCTGGGCGCCGGTGGGGCTGGGAGCGGACGACGCGTCCTATCACCTCTCGGCGGTGGCCGTCTGGCACCGGTTCGGCGACTTGCGGATGATCAAGTTCTCGATGGGCGACAACAGTACGACCTTCTACCCCGTCGGCGGCGAGGTCTGGTCGTGGGCGATGCTGGCGCCGTTCCGGGACAGCGACTTCCTCGCCCGCTGGGCGCAGTTCCCATTCGCCGTCCTCTCCTTCGTGGCGGCAAAGGGACGTTCAAGTACGCCCGGCTCGGCGACTCGGACCGCATGCAGGTTGGCGACTGGGTCCTTGCCGTGGGCTCGCCGTTCG
>DATIOS010000391.1:0-8205 GCA_035472915.1 Thermoanaerobaculia bacterium | reverse complement strand
AAGCCGCCGCAGGGTGTGCACGTGGAAACCATCGAAGGCGTCTGTTACGCAATGGCCGGCATGCACATCGAGTCCAAGCTGCAAACGAACTGGATCTGGGCGACTTTTGAGCCGCAAAACCTGCAGACGAACCCCAACCGTTGCATCACGTTTGGTCCCTGCAACGACTCGTGGGGCTCGATTCCGGCGACGAGCAACGGCGGCCCCGGCGGTGTCACCAAGCTGACTCCCGCGCTTCAGGCCCTGATGACGAGCGCTCATCTCGCTCCGGAATTCTTCAACTACCGCATGGACGGCGTCCAGACGACCTTCGTCACCGCATCGGGCAGCCCGACGCTCCTCGGCAATTCGATCATCGAGGGCGAGAACGTCGGCATGACGGCCGGCACGGCCTCGTGCATCACCTGCCACTCGGTCTCTTCCATCAAGACGGACGGCACGGACGGAATCACCGTCCTGGGTGCCATGCCGACGCCGCCGGTGGGACCGCAGTACGTCGTCCCCAAGGGCTGGATCGCCCGTGACTTCGTCTGGTCCATGATGCTTGCCTGCCCTGATTCGCCGACCGGAAGATGCACGGCCGCGCCGGCGAAGAAGGACAAACCGAAAGGTTAGTCGCCGAGGCTCTCTCGGGCGGGATCGCGGTGACGATTCCGCCCTCTCCGCTTTTCAGTCGCCGACGCCGCCTCGCGAACGCACGCCGCCGCGCGTTCGAGGAGCAGCTCGCGCTCGCGGGCATTGCGGGTGAGCGAGGCTGCGCGCTCGTTCTCCGCACGGGCTTCGTCGTAGCGGCCGAGCTTGGCAAGGAGGTCGCCGCGCACGCTCGGCAAGAGGTGATATTCCTTGAGCGAGGGCTCGGCGGTCAGCTTATCCACGATCGCGAGGCCCGCCGCCGGACCGAATGCCATGCCGAGCGCTACGGCGCGGTTCAGCTCCACGATGGGGGAAGGCGTGAGCTGGGCGAGCGCGGCATAGAGGGCCGCGATGCGTTCCCAGTCGGTCTCCGCCGCGGTTCGCGCCCGGGCGTGACAGGCGGCGATGGCGGCCTGGTAGGCGTAGGGCCCCATGGCGCCGCCGAGCCTCTCGGCCCGGGCCAGCGCGGTAAGACCACGGCGGATGAGGAGTTGATCCCAGCGCGCGCGGTTCTGATCGAGGAGCAGGATGGGCGCTCCGGACGGGCCGGTGCGCGCGCCCAGGCGCGAGGCTTGGATCTCCATCAGCGCCACGAGAGCGTGGACTTCCGGCTCTCGCGGTGCGAGCTCGGCCAGGATTCGGCCCAGACGGAGCGCGTCCTCGCAAAGCGCGGGCCGCACCCAGTCGTCGCCGGCGGTGGCCGAGTAGCCCTCGTTGAAGATGAGGTAGATGACTTCGAGGACCGAGGACAGGCGGGCGGCGAGCTCGGGACCGCGAGGAATTTCAAAGGGGATGTGCGCTTCGGAAAGGGTCCGTTTCGCCCGCACGATGCGCTGGGCCACGGTGGCTTCCGGAACCAGGAAGGCGCGCGCGATTTCTTCGGTGGTCAGGCCGCCGAGCAGGCGGAGGGTGAGTGCGAGTCGCGCCTCCGTCGAGAGAATCGGATGGCAGGCGATGAACATCAGGCGCAGGAGATCGTCGCCGATGGGATCGTCGAGTGCGGCGTCGAGATCCGCGACCGCGGTCTCCTGCTGAGCGTTGATCTCGGTACCGAGCTCCTCGTGCTTGCGCTCCAGCAGCTTGCTGCGCCTCAGCCGGTCAATCGCGCGATGCTTCGCGGTGGCCATCAGCCAGGCGCCGGGTTTGTCCGGAATGCCCGACTCCGGCCACCGTTCAAGAGCGGCGACGAGAGCGTCCTGTGCGAGGTCTTCGGCAAGACCGACGTCGCGCACCATCCGCGCGAGTCCGGCGATGAGCTTTGCGGACTCGATTCTCCAGACGGCGTCGATGGCACGATGGGTATCGGTAGCCGTCACGGCTACCGATCAGACCATCTTCACTGGGCGGGGCGCAACCCGCGGCGGGGCGGCGCGGTTACTGCTTTGCGGCCATTTGCGCGCGCAGGCGCTCTTCCTGCTCCCTGAGCTCGGGCGTAAGCTCGGCGCCAAAGTCTTCCGCCTCGAATACCTGGCGGATTTCGATCTCGGATTCCCCTTCCATGGGATTGGGGCAGCGCTTGACCCACTCGATCGCCTCTTCCTTCGATCTCACCTGCCACAGCCAGAAACCGGCGACCAGCTCCTTCGTCTCGGCAAAGGGCCCGTCGACGACGGTCCGCTTGTCCCCAGAAAACTTGACGCGGGCGCCTTTCGAGCTGGGCTGGAGCCCCTCGCCCGCCAGCATCACGCCGGCCTTCACCAGCTCTTCGTTGAAGTTTCCCATCGCGGTGAGGAGCTCCTGGCTCGGCATGACGCCCGCTTCGCTGTCCTTGTTGGCTTTGACGATCACCATGAATTTCATTGCAAGTCTCCTTTTTGGTTTCGGTTCGGAAGTGGGCTTCAGGACGGTTGCGGCCGGCTGAAGCCCTGTCTCTACCAGGACGACGAACGACGGGCCGTTAAATCGACATGGCGGGCAAACTTTTTTTCGCCTTCTCCTCCGAACCGTTCCATGGAACCTTCAATGCGCCGGGGCCTGGTTCTTGTAAACCTTGCCTCCCTGCATGACGAAGCTGACTTTCTCCGTCTGGCGAATGTCCTGCAAAGGGTCGCCGGGAACGGCCACCAGGTCGGCGAGCTTGCCTTTCTCGAGGGTGCCGATCTTGTCCGCGAGGCCGAGAAGGTCGGCGCCGCTGGCGGTGGCGGCGATCAGCGCCTGTGCAGGAGTCATGCCGTTTTTCACCATGAGGGCGAATTCGCGAGCGTCGAGACCGTGGGGCTCGACCGCAGAGTCGGTGCCGAAAGCCACCTTGACGCCAATTTTCACCGCGTGCTGGAACATCGCCTGCATCTGCGCCGCTGCCGCCCGCGCCTTGGCGGCGATGGCCGGCGGAAAGTGGTCGGCTTTCTCGCCCACCCAGTACCCTGCAAACAATGTGGGTACGAGATAAACGCCTTTCTCCTTCATGAGCCGCAGCGTGTCGTCCTTGAGAAAGGAGCCGTGCTCGATGGAATCGACGCCGGCGGCGATGGCGATCCTGGCGGCCTCGTCGCCGTGGCAGTGAGCGGCGACCTTGCGGTGCCAAGCGTGCGCTTCGGAAACGATGGCGTCCATCTCCTCCCGCGTCAGCTCGGGAACGTCGACCGGATCGGAGAGCGAGAGCACGCCGCCGGAGGGCATGCACTTGATGACGTCGGCGCCGAATTTGATCTGGAACCGCACCGCCTCACGACACTGGGCGGGCCCATTGCAGATCCCCTCGATCGTTCCCGCCGGCTTGATCCGCTCCGGCGGAAAGGGCGGGTTGTCGGCGTGTCCGCCGGTCGAGCCGATGCCGTGGTTGGCGATCAGCATGCGGGGACCCACGGCGACGCCGGCGTTGATGGCATTGCGCAGGCCGAGGGACACGTAATCGTCCGAGCCCACGTCGCGCACGGTGGTGAAGCCGGCGTCGAGGGTCGCCCGGGCGTACTTGGCGGCGTAGAGCGCCTCCTCGGCGGGGAAGCGCAGGGCGCTCTGGTAGAAATCGCGATACCAGTCGTCCGACATCTCCATCGCCAGGTGCACGTGGGCGTCGATGAAGCCGGGCAGGAGCGTCGCGTCGCCGAGGTCGATGACCTGCGCGCCCGGCGGCACGGCGAGGCCTTGTCCGACCTGGGCGATGTGATCTCCCTCGACGATCACCATCCCGGGCGCCAACGGGCGCTCCGAGGTGGAAGTGAAGACGCGTGCGGCTTTGATGACCGTTGTAGCCGGAGCCTGGCCGGGGCCCTGCCCGGCGGCCGGAGCCGCGAGCTGCGTCATGGCTGCAAGCATCAGCATCATTGCGATAGAGACGTGCTTTCTCATCCAACTCTCCTTTTTGGGGACAGGATCTTCAGAAGGCTGCCGAGTTTAGCAGCTGGGGGAGGGAAAGCCGCTGGCTCAGTCGGGGCCGAAGCACTCGCGAACCGGCCGGCAGAGAAGCCCGGCTTGCGGCTCGGCCGAGCTCGTCATGTCGCTCGTGCGGCTCGACGCCGGCAGCGGACAGCAGAGCTCGCGCGGCCCGCAGGCGGGACCGTCGCCGCAGCGGCATTCGCAGGTCACCGGGTCGATCTGGCCCGAGCAGCAGGTCCCTTCCTGGCAGAGCGAGAAAGGCGGCGCGCACTGCCCGTCGCTGACGCATTTCGAGGGCTTGCCGAAGCAGCGGCCGGGCGCTGTGAATGGTTTCGCCAGATGCTGGCCCTTGGCGATTTCCGCTTTCGAAAGTTCCTGCTGGGACCCGCGCGTGCAGCCGGCGAAGCCGAGGAGGAGGAGAAGGACCGCGAATCGTCGTAGCGTCATTTTTCTCAACCCCTCATTTCGCACGGACGGCGCCGGCCCAGACGTGATGGTGTTTCGTCGTCGAGCTCTGATCCGTGCACCCTTCGCGCGAGTCGCCCCAGGCGGCCATGATCGCCTCCGTGCCCGGGGCAAAGATCTGGAAGGCGCCGCTGACGTACTCGCCGAAGTAGCCGGTGCAGAGGAGCTGGCAGGGATAGAAATACACGCCGATGTCGGGGTCCACGGGCGGATCGTCTTTCACGTCGTTTTTCGCCGTGAGGGTGAACGGTCCGCTGAAGCTGAGGCCGGTGTCGGTGCTCACCGCGCCTTCGACGATGGTGCGGGCGCGCATCTCGTCGGTCACGGTCATCCGGCCTTTATAGGGCTGTGAATACCACACCACGCCCACACGCTCGTCCACCGTGCCGTCCGGCACTTTGCCGGTGAACAGCGCGGGTTTGGATTCCCAGACCCCGGCGCGGCTCGAAATGGTTTCCATGTCGCTGGGCTTGGCCAGCGAATCGACGGTCTGGCCCGTGAGCTTCAGCCCGCAACTGTCGAGATCCCCTTTGTGGTTGCGGGCGTCGCAGGTGTCGGCCTGCGGCACGCGAAACAGCACCACCTTTTCGCTCGTCGCCTCGTCGGGCAGCGTGCCCGTCTGCACCTGGAGGTCGGCGGCGATCACGAACTCGCCGTCTTTGCCTTGGCCCACGGCGAGATCGGGCAGGCTGCTGCCGCGATCCGTCCGCGTGCCGAAGCGTGGCGTACCGGCGGCGTCCTGGGCGTTGAGGATGCCGAGGCCACCCGGGACCGATGGGGGAGGAAGAGCCGAAAGGATGCGCTGCCAGGGCACTCCAAGCGCCACGCCGAGGGCCGAGTTCCGGTACACCTCGAGGCGCTGCTGCGATCCACCCGTGGTGCAGGAATAGAAGACCAGGGCGGATACGTAAAAGGTGCTCTTGCCCGCCGCGACCCGGGGGTGCGCGGTCGCCCCCGAGTAGGTGCAGGAAGGATTGGGAGGATCGGCGATCGCCGCGGGATTGACTTGGACCGTGGCGCTGGTCGCGAGCGGGCCGTCGAGGTTCCAGACCAGGCGGTAGGGCAGGGCGAGGCCCGGCTCGTTCCACACCACGACCGCCAGCGTGCCGTCGCCGTCGATCGCCACCTTCGGACCGTCGGGGACCTGCCCTTGCGGCCCGAGCAGGACGAAGGAGTCCCCGAAACTCTTGCCATTGTCGAGCGAGCGCGTGAGGAGGAGGAACCAGGGGGGACCGAACCGTGCCAGGCCGCCCTGGGCTACGCTCACGTAGAGCACGATTCCGGGCACCTTGGGATCCTGGCTGTTCCACGCGGCCAGCCAGGGATCGCCGTGCCGCGCGTTGATGCCGCGGCCCCGGAGCGCGGCCGAGACCGGCAACTGATCGTGCCGCGTCCAGTTGGCGCCGAAGTCGTCGGAGCTTGCCCAGCCGTCCGTGGTTCCGTGCTCCCGGTTGAAGGCCCAGCAGGTGGCGGGGTTCGTATCGGCGATGGCCGAGGTGGTGTCGTTGTAGCCGACGAGAAAGCGCGACACCGGCTCGCCCTCCGGCCGGTCCGCGGTCTGATCGACGCGCACCATCGAGGTTTCACTCTGCGCGAACGTGCGGTGCGCCCCTCCCGGATCGCTGGGCGGCGACGAGACCGGATAATCCACTGTCCGGCAGCCGTTGCAGCCGTTGAGCGCGAGGACGAAGAGAAGGGGCCAGCTTTTCCAGAGCCTTCGAAAAGCGCGTGTCCTGTCGATCCGCTGGGCGATTTGCATGACGTCTCCCCATGCCAGCGCCTGAAGGGTCAACCCGGTGGGATCATAGCAAAGTGAACGGAGGCGCCGCGCGGAACGGCGGGGGATGGGGACCGATCGTTCTGTGGCATACTCCGGCGCGAGCCCTTTATCGATTGGAGTCCTCGGTATGCCTCCCGGTACTCGGTGGGAGCGGCGATGAAGTTGGGCGAGCAGTCCTTGCCTGCGGTCGACGATGGCGTGCCCGTCGGGCCGGAGGACCTCGCACGCGCGGTGCTCGATTTCCAGCGCGGCGCCGACCGCGAGAAGAGCTTCGAGCTGCTCTTCCGCCGCTTCGGGCCGCGAATCGAGCGCTTCCTGGCGGCACGGGTTTTTTCTCCTGAAGAGCGGCTCGACCTAACCCAAGCGATCTTCTTGCGGATCTATAAAGGATTAGAGGGCTACCGCGGAGAAGGCTCGCTGGAAGGGTGGGTGCTGCAGATCGCCTGCAACGTCTACCGGCATTGGCGCGACCGGCAACCGGGAGGCCGGAATGCGGCCCCGGAGGTCCCCTTTGACGACTCGGCCGGGGCTCCGGAGCCGTCGCCGGAATCCCACTTCTCCTCGCCTTCCACGGCGGGCTCGCCGCTCGATCACGTCGTGCGCCAGGAGCGGCTGAAGGCCCTGCGGGAGGCGATCGGCGAGCTGGCTCCCAAGCAGCGCCTGTGCATGGAGCTGCGCGTCTACCAGGAGCGCAGCATGCAGGAGATCGCCGAGGCCCTGCGGATCTCGCCGGAGACCGTCAAGGCCCACCTCTTTCAGGCGCGCCAGCGACTGTGGGACAAGCTGCACCAGACGTTTGGGACGATAGAATTCTGAGCGGGGCGACAAAAAAGTGAGCTCATCCGACTTTCACGACACCCTCCTGGAGCTGATCGACGCGTCCCCGGAGCCGATGAACCACCCCACTCCCGACCAATGGATCGCCTACCAGCGCGGCGAGCTGGCCGCCGGCGAGGAGGAGCGTCTCCAGGAGCATCTGGTGCGCTGCCGCGCCTGCTTCGACTTGGCGGAGGCCGCGGCGGCGTTCGCGAAAGCCGACGACGAGCCGGACGCCAGCCACGAGGTGGAAAGCGCCGCGCTTTGGCGCCTGCTCCGCCCGCAGCTCGAGCCGCCCGAGACCCGGCGTGAAAACGTCCGCGAGATCTCCGATCACCCGCGGCGGCGATCGTCCTGGAAGTTTCACCTTCCCACCTACCTGGCCGCCTCGTTCTTCGTGATGCTGCTTGGCTTGAGCGCCTGGAACCTACAGTTGCGGAGCGCTCGGGAGGCACTGCGGGCGCCGCAGCCCAATGCGCCCATCGGCGAGATCCCCGGCGGCGAGCGTGCCGTTGCCGGGCACGAGCTGACGGTACCCCAAGGGACCCGGATGTTCGTGTTCTACCCCGCCGTAGAGGCCGCGGTCTACCGGCTGGTGATCCGCGATGCCGCGACTAGCCGGGAGCTGTTGTCGATCGACGACCTGCGGCCGAATAAAGTCCCCGCTTTGACTCTCTACCTTCCGGAGGGGCTCCGGCCGGGCCGCTATCGATTGGAGCTGTTGGACGGCGCTGGCAGGAAAGCGGGGGAGGTGCTCGAAACGCATCTCCTGCGAGTGGCGGAGCCGGGGAGGAGAGACTGAGAGAGTGTTTGGAAAATTCGGCCGCGACTACACTCCCGCCGATGTACAGATCGATGGACATGCATCCCCGGGTCTGAGAGAATGGCGGCATGCTGGAGACCACCTTCACCGAGCTGAGGAATCACGCCAAGACGTTTTTCGACGCCATTGAGGAGGGCGAGACGGTCCGCGTGTACCGCAACGGTCGGCCGGTCGCTGACATTGTTCCCGTTAGGGCGGCGATTCCGGCTTGGAAGAAGCCGCCCCGGACCCGGCTTTCTCTGGGCAGTTTGAGCCTCAGCAACGAGATCCTGGCTGATCGCGCGAACCTCTCGCATTAAGGAGTCGTAGGACGGGCGCGGCCAGGACATTGATCCCGAGCCTCGGCCTGCTCCTGCTCTTCGGCCTCGGCTGC
>DATIOS010000390.1:0-1990 GCA_035472915.1 Thermoanaerobaculia bacterium | reverse complement strand
GGCGAGCCTCAAGCCGGTGGCCCTGCTGCTCGGCCGCAGCCTGATGTGGGAGGACTAGGTGCTCCGCGTCGACGCCCTTCGCGCCATCTATCCGGAGCTGTCGCGGTGCATCGTGGTCACCAACATGGGATTCGCCCCGGCCGAGCTGTTCTCGCTCGGCCATCAACAGGGCTTCTTCTATCTTTGGCACTCGATGGGTCTCGCGTCGTCCGTCGGACTCGGGATCGCCCTCAGCCGCCCGGAGCTGCAGGTGGTGGTGATCGACGGCGACGGCTCGCTGCTGATGAACCTCGGCAGCCTGACGACGCTCGCCCGCTACCGCCCCGCCAATCTGATTCACGTTGTGTTCGACAACGAGGTCCTGCTCTCGGTGGGCCGCAGCTTCACCACCGCCACGGCCACCGGGACCGACCTCGCCGCCATGGCCGCCGCCGCGGGTGTGCCGCGCACCGCGACCTGCCGCACCGAGGACGAGCTCGCCCGCGCCTTCGCCGACGCCCTCGCGGCGCGCGAGCTCAGCACGCTGGTGGCCAAGGTCGATCCCGTGGGGCCGGCGAGCTACTTCATCGATCTTCACTATCTCGAGAGCCGTTTCCAGTTCCAGCGCTATCTGCGCCAACCGCGGCCTGCCGCAAGCGAAGGAGGTCAGGATTGAGCATCCTCGAGCAGCTCGTCGCCGAGCTCGACGCCGGGAGCGTCCGCGTCGTCGACCTCACCCAGCCCCTCGGTCCCGAGACGCCGGTCATCGGCCTGCCGCCGATCTTCGCCTCGTCGCCCGGCGTGACGATCGAAGTCATCTCGAAGTACGACGACAAGGGGCCGGGCTGGTACTGGAACACCCTCCATCTCGGCGAGCACACGGGCACCCACTTCGACGCGCCCGTCCACTGGATTACCGGGAAGGACCTGCCGGACAACGCCTGCGACACCATCCCAGCCCGGCGCTTCGTGGGCCCGGCCTGCGTGATCGACGTCACGGCCGAGGTGGCGGCGAATCCCGATTTCCTTCTCACCCGCGAGCGCCTCCTCACTTGGGAGAGCGAGCACGGCCGCATCCCCGCCAACGCCTGGGTGCTGCTGCGAACCGGCTGGAGCCAGCGCCGGGGCGCCAGCGATTTCCTGAACGTCGGCTCCGACGGTCCCCACTCTCCCGGTTTCCATCCCGAGACCTCCCGCTTCCTGGCGAGCGAGCGCGACATCCTCGGCGTGGGAGTCGAAACCGTGGGCACGGACGCCGGGCAGGCCGGAACCTTCGATCCCCCGTTCCCCAACCACACCCTCATGCACGGTGCCGGCAAGTTTGGCCTCGCCAGCCTGCGCAACCTGGACCAGCTCCCCGCCACCGGGGCCGTGGTCATCGCCGCGCCGCTGAAGATCGTGAACGGCAGCGGCAGCCCGCTGCGGGTGCTGGCGTTGGTGGCGGGGTAGGGGCGTTCACTCCGCTTAGCCCTGGAATCACCTGAAGATCGACGCCACGGACAGGAAAACAGCGCCCCTCCGGGGCGGACCCTCACCCCCTGGCCCCCTCTCCCGCCCCCTCCCAACCCCCCACACCGGGAGAGGGGGAAAACACGACAAAACGTCTACTTGCTTGTCTCCCTCTTCTCCCGGTGTGGGGGGTTGGGAGGGGGCGGGAGAAGAGGGCCGGGGTGATGAGGGTCTTGGGTGGGCGGGACGCCGGGTTTACTACGGCTTCACCCGCCGCCCCACCTTGTCCGAATCCGGCATGTACACCACCAAACCCTTGTTCGGCAACGTGCGCGAGTAGCCGGCGACGAGTTGCTTGGCGTATTGGGAGAGGAAGAAGTCGAAGGGATCTTTGGGATAGGCGTCGATGATCTGCAGATCGGCGCCAGGCATCGTCAGCTTGCCGAAGCTTAGAATCCCGCCGCTCATGTACATGTAGTTTTTCGCTTTGGGGAAGGACGGCTTCAGCGGGTGCTCGTTCGCGCTGCCGCCGAAGGTCAGGACGACGCGGTCCCCGGCGATC
>DATIOS010000389.1:0-10270 GCA_035472915.1 Thermoanaerobaculia bacterium | reverse complement strand
CCGATCTGGGTGAGCTGGGAGATGCTCATCTCCTTGAGCGCCCGGATGTCGAGAGACTCGACCGAGGCTCCCTTCTCTACGACTTGATTCTGCTGTGGCTTTGGCATTTCGTTCCTCTTCGATTCAATCATCTTGGACTCGCTTCGAGATGGGGGGCGATGGCGCCCCAGAGTTCTTTGATCCCTTCTCCCGAGCGAGCGGAAACAGGGATGACGGAGATCGATTCATCAAGCTCCAGCGTCGTCCGGACGTCCCGGACGATAGCCGCCCAACGACCCCGCGGCATCTTGTCGACCTTGGTCGCGGCGATGACCAGCTCCGCTCCCAGGCTCGACAGGTACTGATACGCCTGGACGTCCAAGGGAGTTGCCCCCACTTTGCCGTCCACCAGAATCACCACCAACGCTCCCGGCAACGCTTCCCGGAAGTACCCTTCCACTCGTCCCGCCCACTCCCGCCTGTCCTCCCGCCCGGCCTTGGCGTATCCGTAACCCGGCAGGTCCACGAAGTAGAAGCGCCGGTTCACGAGGAAGTAGTTGACCGCCTGCGTTCGGCCGGGGGTGGAGCTGATGCGGGCCAGGCTCCTGCGCCCCAGCAGCCGGTTGAGCAGACTCGACTTGCCGACGTTGGAGCGCCCCACGAAAGCGATCTCCGGACGTCCGTCGTGCAAGTAGTCGCCGCTCCCATGAGCGGACCGGATGAACTCCGCGGTCTCGAGCTTCAAGCGTCTCGCCTGTGTTCGCGGGGTGACTCGATCCTTACCGCATGAGGAGCGCCGGACCAGCCGGATCGGACGGCCGCCGTACGGCGTCTCGGATTTTTCAATCTGAATTCCGCGCCGCGACTCGCGCGCCAACCGGCCCTTGGAGATGGAGAAGGCCGGCCGGCGCTCGACGCCGCGACACCTGCGAGGTCAATGGGCCAGGGAATCCGACCCGAGCGGAGCCTCCGGAGAGGTCTCCGTAAACTTAACATCCTTCTTGGGCAGCGGGATGATGGTGCCGTCCAAGGCAAGACGCAACACCTCGTCCATCGATTCGACCAGGTGGAACTCCATCGCCTCGCGCACCTCGTTCGGAATCTCCTCGATGTCCTTCTCATTCTCCTTGGGAAGGATCACCTCGTTGATGCCGCCACGATAGGCCGCCAGCACCTTGTCCTTGATCCCGCCCACCGGCAGGACCTTGCCGCGCAGCGTGATCTCCCCCGTCATCGCCACGTCCTTGCGGACGGCGATCTTGGTCAGCGCCGAAATCAGCGCCGTGGCCATCGTGATGCCCGCCGACGGCCCGTCCTTCGGGATCGCTCCCTCGGGAACGTGGAGGTGAACGTCGATGCTCTCGTTGAAGTCCGGCTCGATGCCGAAGATATGGGCGCGGCTGCGCAGGTACGACACCGCGGCGCGGGCCGACTCCTGCATCACGTCGCCGAGCTTGCCGGTCAACGTCAGCTTTCCCTTGCCCGGCATCAACCCGACCTCGGTCTCCAGCAGCTCGCCGCCCACTTCGGTCCAGGCGAGGCCGGTCGCGACCCCAATCTCGGACTCCTCGTTCTTGCGGCGAGCCCGGAACCTGGGCTTGCCCAGGAACTCGAAGACCATCTCGGGAGTCACCGTGACGGTCAGCGACGAGCCTTCGCGCACCACCCGGCGGGCGATCTTGCGGCAGATGGACGCGATCTCGCGCTCCAGGCTGCGCACGCCGGCCTCGCGGGTGTAGCTCTCGATGATCACCCGCACCGCCTCGGCCTCGACGACGATCTTCGCCGCCGCCAGCCCGTGATCCTTGAGCTGCCGGGGAACGAGGAACTGCTGGGCGATGGCCAGCTTCTCGTTGAGCGTATAGCCCGAGAGGCTGATGACCTCCATGCGGTCCTTGAGCGGCGGCGGAATCGAGTGCGTCACGTTTGCCGTGGCAATGAACATGACCTTCGAGAGGTCGTACTCGACGTCGAGGTAGTGGTCGAGGAACGAGTTGTTCTGCTCCGGGTCCAGCACTTCGAGCAGCGCCGCCGACGGATCGCCCCGGAAATCCGTGGACATCTTGTCGATCTCGTCGAGCAGGAAGATTGGATTGACGGTCCCCGCCTTGCGCATCATCTGGACGATCTGGCCCGGGAAGGCGCCGATGTAGGTCCGGCGATGGCCGCGGATCTCCGCCTCGTCGCGCACGCCGCCCAGCGACAGGCGCACGAACTTGCGGCCGGTGGCGCGGGCGATGGACTTGGCGAGCGACGACTTGCCGACGCCCGGGGGCCCCACGAAGCAGATGATCGAGCTCTTGGTCTGCCCCACGAGCTGGCGCCCGGCCAGGAACTCGAGGATGCGGTCCTTGATCTTCTCCAGGCCGTAGTGGTCCTCGTTGAGCACCTGCTCGGCGTGCTCGAGGTCCTTCCTCTCCTTGCTCCGCTTGCGCCAGGGCACGGAGACCAGCCAGTCGATGTAGTTGCGCGACACCGTCGCCTCGGCCGAGACCGGCGGCATGGCCTCCAGGCGCTTGAGCTCCTGCTCGGCCTTCTCCTTCACTTCCTTGGGCAGGCCGGCCTTCTCGATCTTCTCCCGCAGCTCGGTCAGCTCGTCGCCGCGCTCGTCCTTGCGCCCGAGCTCCTGATGGATGGCCTTGATCTTCTCGTTGAGGTAGTACTCCTTCTGGGCCTTCTCCATCTGCTTCTTGACCTTGACGTTGATCCGCTTGTCGATGTTGATCTTCTCGATCTCGACGTCGAGCAGGTCGTGAAGACGCTGCAGGCGCTCGTAGGGATTGGTCAGCTCGAGCAGCGACTGCTTCTCGGCCGTGGCCACCATCAGATGGGCGGAGAGGATGTCGGCCACGCGGTCGGCGTCGTCCAGCTTGAGGGTCGACATCAGCCCTTCGAACGCCAGGTGATGCGACATCTTGGCGTACTGCTCGAAGGCCGCGAGGACCTTGCTCATGTAGGTGCGCAGCTCTTCGCTCAGCGGGTAGTTGACGTCGTAGGTCTCGACCTCGACGTTGAGCGCGCCGTCGGTGTCGACGACGGTGACGATCCGGCCGCGCTGCACGCCCTCGACCATCACCCGCACGTTGCCGTTGGGCAGCTTGAGGTTCTGGATGACGGAGGCGATGACGCCGATGTCGCAGATGTCGTCGCGCAGCGGATCGTCGATCCGCGGATCTTTCTGGGCGGCGAGGAAAATGCGCTTGGTGGTGCCCGAGAGCGCCTGCTCCAGGGCCCGCACCGAGCTTTCGCGGCCCACGATGAACGGGGCCATCATATGAGGGAACACCACCATGTCCCGGAGGGGAACCAGCGGCAGGACTTCTCGCTTCTTCGTCACGTAGGACGCGGGCATCTCTTTGGTGCTCCTGAACCTTTCCTCAGCCGGCTTTCTTGTACAGCATGATCGGCTGGATGCGGCTCGCCACGACTTCCTCGTTGATGAGGATCTGCTTGACGTCGCGTTGCGAGGGTATGGTGTACATGAGGTCGAGCATCAGCTCTTCGAGGATGATCCGCAGGCCGCGGGCACCGACGTTGCGCTTCAGCGCTTCGCCGGCGATCGCCTTGAGCGACTCGTCCGAGAACTTGAGCTCTACGCCTTCGAACTCCAGGATGGTCTGGTACTGCCGGATGAGACTGTTCTTGGGCTCGTGGAGAATGCGCACCAGCGCTTCCTCGTCCAGCTCCTCCAGCGTCGCGACCACCGGCAGGCGGCCGACGAACTCGGGGATCAGGCCGTACTTGATGAGGTCTTCAGGCAGCACGTTCTCCAGGAACTGACCCGTCCGCTTCTCGCGCTTGCCCTTGATGTCGGCCCCGAAGCCGAGCGACTTCTGATTCATGCGGCGCTCGATGACGTCCTCGAGGCCGACGAAGGCGCCGCCGCAGATGAACAGGATGTTGGTGGTGTCGATCTGCAGGAACTCCTGGTGGGGATGCTTGCGCCCGCCCTGCGGCGGCACGTTGCACTGCGTGCCTTCGAGAATCTTGAGCAGGGCCTGCTGCACTCCCTCGCCGGAGACGTCGCGGGTGATCGACGGGTTGTCGCTCTTGCGGCAGATCTTGTCGACTTCGTCGATGTAGACGATGCCGCGCTGCGTCTTCTCTTTGTCGTTGCCCGACGCCTGGTAGAGCTTGAGGATGATGTTCTCGACGTCCTCGCCGACGTACCCGGCCTCGGTCAGGGTGGTGGCGTCGGCGATGGTGAAGGGCACGCGCAGCATCTTGGCCAGCGTCTGCGCGACCAGCGTCTTGCCCGAGCCCGTGGGGCCGATGAGCAGGATGTTGGACTTCTGCAGCTCGACGTCGCCGTGCGTCTTCTCGGCGAAATCGATCCGTTTGTAGTGGTTGTACACCGCCACGGCCAGCTTCTTCTTCGCCTGCTCCTGGCCGATGACGTACTCGTCGAGGAGCGCCTTGACTTCCTTGGGCTTCGGAAGCGTCGTGTCCTGCTGCTGCTCAAGCATCCGGTCCTCGGCGATGATGTCGAGGCAGATGTCGACGCACTCATCGCAGATGAACACCGTAGGGCCGGCGATCAGCTTCTTCACCTCGCGCTGGCTCTTGTTGCAGAACGAGCATCTCAGGACTTCATCGCCGCTGTCTTTCTTCGGCATTTCTCCTCCGTTGTGGCGGGCGGTGACCGGGGGCTTTCGCGACTTTAGGGACCGAGACCTACCCCTGTCAACGTCTTGCCTGGTAGAACAGGCGCCACGACGGGTGCTATTTCCGCCGCGCTGCCGGCCCTTTGAAAGACGCTCGCTCTCATCTCAAACCCTCATACCTATCAGTGCCGCGAGCGTCCCGAAACGTCACCGGCATCACCGGATGGGTGCCGGCGTCGGCCCATCCGGCCGCCGGCGCTGCATCACCCGGTCTGCCAGACCGTACTCCACCGCTTCTTTCGCTCCCAGAATCCTATCGCGTTCCGTGTCGTGGTGGATCTCTTCTTTCGTTTTTCCTGTATGAAAGGCCAGGATCTCGTCCAACCGGTCGCGCATCGCCAGCATGTCCTTGGCGTGGATCTCGATGTCCGTCTGCTGGCCCTGGAGCCCCGACAGCCACGGCTGGTGGATGAGGATGCGGCTGTTGGGCAGCAGCGTCCGCTTGCCGCGGGCACCGGCCGCGAACAGCACGGCCGCCATCGAGGCCGCCTGCCCCACGCAGTAGGTGGAGACGTCCGGCTTGATGTACTGCATGGTGTCGTAGATCGCCATCCCCGAGGAGACCGAGCCGCCGGGCGAGTTGATGTAGAGGGAGATGTCCTTCTCGGGGTTCTCGGCCTCCAGGAAGAGCATCTGGGCGATGATCAGGCTGGCCACGTCGTCGTCGACCGCCCGGCCGAGAAAAATGATGTTGTCCTTGAGCAGGCGCGAGTAGATGTCGTAGGCGCGCTCGCCCCTGTTCGTTTGCTCGACCACCATCGGAACTAGCATGCTTCGATTCTCTCCTTGCCTTGCCTTCTAACTCTCAGCCGGGGTTTCGGAGCCGGCGGGTGCCGCTCCGATCTCGGGCTCTCCGAGCAGCGTGCGGATGGTCTTCTCGCGCCGCAGATTGGAACGCAGACTGGCCAAGCGGCCGTCCTCGTCCAGCTTGCGGCGCAGGACCGGTGTGGAAACTCCCTGGGCACGAGCCAACACAGCCAGAGTGCGTTCAAATTCCTCTTCCGTGACTGCGATTTTCCGTTCGTCCGAAATCGCGTCGAGCAAAAGCCGGGCGTGAACCCGCTTTTCGGCCATCGGCACCAGGTCCTCGCGCATGCGGTTCCAATCGATGCCGGCATGCTCGACGTCGATGCCGCGCCGCGCCAGGGTCTCGGCCTGGTCCTGCACCATGCCTTCCACCTCGTTGCGCACCACGCCCTGCGGCAGGTCGATGGGATGGCGCTCGCGGAGCTGATCGAGGAGGGCGTGCTGGCGCGCCTCGCGCCGCTGGTCCGCCTTGTCGTGGCGAGCCTGGGCCACCACCGCCTCCCGCAACGCCTCGAAACTGTGGAGCTCGGGATTGATCTTGAGGGCGAAGGCGTCGTCGAGCGGCGGCAGGTCGCGCTCCTCGACGCCGTTGACCTTGACGCGGAGTTTCTGCTCGTGCACCTCGGGGGCGCCGCCCTCTTCCGCCGCCGGGTGCTCATGGTGGCGGGTGAAGATCTCCTCCTGCCCGACCGACATACCGCGGACGGTGCTGGAGAGCTCCGGCCAGACCTTGGGATCGCCGATCTCGATCACGACCTTGTCGGTGCGCTCGTCCGGATGCTCGGGGGAGCCGAGGGTGGTGATCTCCAGGTCCACCCGGTCGCCGAGAGCCGCCGGCCGGTCCGACTGGATCCAGCCGGA
Organism: Thermoanaerobaculia bacterium; assembly: GCA_035472915.1. Taxonomy (GTDB): domain Bacteria; phylum Acidobacteriota; class Thermoanaerobaculia; order Multivoradales; family UBA5704; genus DATARR01. The sequence continues at coordinate 3,959 of DATIOS010000389.1, read as the reverse complement.
CGTCTGCTTGCGGATCTCCTCGATCCTCTCCTCGATCTCCAGGGTGCCCGGCTCGGTCTCCGGGTTGGGAAGGTCGAAGTCCTGGATGTTGCGAAGCTCGATCTGCGGCCGTGTCTCCACCGTGGCGACGAAGGTCAGGGGCTCGCCGGGCAGCAGGTCGGTGATCTCGTCCACCTCGGGCGGCAGCAACGGATCGAGGGAGGTCTCCGCCTGCGCCTGCCGCCAGTAGCGGGGCAGCAGCCGGTCCTTCACCTCGTGCTCGATGTCCTTGGCGTACCGCCGGCGGACCAACTCCGCCGGCACCTTGCCCTTGCGGAAGCCGGGCATCTTGATCTTCTGCCCAAGCTCCTGAATGACGCGCTGCGTCTCGGCCTCGACGGCGGGGGCGGGAACCTCCACCTTCAACTGCTTGCGGCAAGGCCCCACGTCCTGCTGCGAAAGAACCACGCTCATCAGATTGTCTTCCTCGTTCTTCTTGTCCAGGGTGCGAAAGGGGGGACTCGAACCCCCAACCCGATCTCTCGGGACTAGATCCTAAGTCTAGCGCGTATACCAGTTCCGCCACTTTCGCAGAGAGAACCTCCCGGTCGCGTTGGGAGTGAAGGGGTTAAGGGGGAGTTGGTGAGCCGCGGAGGAATCGAACCTCCAACCCGCAGATTAAGAGTCTGCTGCTCTACCAATTGAGCTAGCGGCCCGTGCAGCTGGATCATACTCAAAGATGGTCGCGGTGACAACGGCCCCGGTTTGCAACCCATAGAGGCCGTCTCCACGGCTTTCAAAATCGTCTGCCACTCCCCAACATCGGCGCCGAGCCCCGCATTCCCCGCCTTTCCCTCCCGCCCTCTTTCAGCCTCCCTGCACGAACCTTACCACTTCAATGCGGTCGCCCGCGGCGAGCCCCGTGGCGGCAAACCGGGCCCGCGGCACGAGCTCGCCGTTGCGCTCCACGGCCACCGTGCGGGGATCGCTCCCCAGGCCGGTCAGCAGGTCCGCGACGGTGGCCCCCTCGGGCACCTGGTGAGGCTCGCCGTTGAGGATCAGCTCGAGCGCGGCGCCAACTCCGTGCATTGCCTCTTTATATCACCGCACAGAGGCAACACCGCCAAAAAACGCCACCTACAGGAGGTGCTTCAGCTCGGCGCGGCCGATGTTGCTGACGGCGTTGATGATGAGGGCCGAGGTGCCGCGGCCCACCTGGGGGATGTCGAAGCCGAGGGTGAGGATGCCGCGGTCGTCGGTGCGGCCGTTGGCCAGGACGCGGGGCTCGACGACGGTGGAGATCATGCGCACCGACACCTGGGTGCCGGCGATAGGCTGGCCATTCTTGCTGGAGCTGGTGCGCAGGACGAGGGTCGCGGCGTGGCCGAGAGCCAGGTTCCGTTCTTCTTCCAGCATGAGAACGAGTTGCTCCTGGTCCGCCTCGCTGGTCAGATACTCGAGGATCACCTGGTCCAGGGTGCGCTCCGGCGACGGTGTCCGCGAGACCGGCGACGGCGGCGTCGACACCTCGGAACGGACCACCGTCTCGGAACGGACTACCGTCTCGGAGCGAGCCACCGTCTCGCCGAGCGGGCCGCCGGCGACGATCGTCGGCTGCGGGTCGGCGACCGGCGGCGTCGCGGCCGCCGGCGTTTCGTAGGCTGGATACTGCCCGGTGTGGCGGCCCGCCGTCATCGCCGCCAGCTTGGCGTCGAGCTTGCCGTGGCGGATCGCCGCGATCATGGTCCGGTGCTGATGGTCCATGAGGGCGACGATTTCCTTCTCCTCCCGGCCTTCGGCCAGCAGGTCGGCGTAGCTCGCGCGCTTGCTCGCCAGCACCTGGCCGCCCACGTAGACGAGGCTTTCGATAAACGGGTTGGCAGCCCCCTTGTCCTCCGTCTGGACGTGGTACACCACCTCGCCGTGACGAACGTCTGTGTTGTAGCCAGTGATCATGCGCAAGGCGCTTAAGGGAGGCAGACGTTTCCTAACCGCCGAATGTTACGGGCGAGTGGATTCTAAGAAGTGGGCGCCAGGGAATCAAGCGGCGGCCTTTTGAGCTTACAATAGCAGAGCCCACCGAGCCTGCTCGGGCCCTCCCCGGAGATCCGGCGGGAGAGCAGGCCGAAAGGGTGGTCCGGGAAACCGGGCCGCCTCCCGTGCTTGGAAAGGCGTGGCGAAGAGCCGGCGGCTCGGGGGCGGAGAGGTATATCGCCCCCATGACCCCAGGTCTCACGAGCCGCCTCGCCATCCTGGATCAGCCCACCCAGGGTCCAATCCTCCAGAGCCCCCATGCGGCTCCCGGCGAGGAGACGCGGCTGATCGACTCCTTCGGCCGGCGGCTCACCTACCTCCGGGTCTCCGTCACCGATCGCTGCAACCTGCGCTGCACCTACTGCCTGCCCGAGGACGCGGAGTTCCCCTTCGGCGACCGGGCCTTCCTTTCGCCCGCCGAGATCGAGACGATCGTCGGCGCCCTGGCCCGGCTCGGCATCCGCCGCGTGCGGCTGACCGGCGGCGAGCCGCTGGTGCGCCGCGACCTGCTGGAGATCGTCCGCCGGGTGAAGGCTCTGCCGGGAATCGAGAACCTCGCCCTCTCGACCAACGGTATCGGCCTCGCGCGCCTCGCTCCGGAGCTCAAGGCCGCCGGGCTCGACCGCATCAACATCAGCATGGACAGCCTCGATCCCGAGCGCTTCCGCGAGATCACCCGCCGCGGCAACCTCGCCGAGGTGTGGGAAGGAGTCGAGGCGGCGCTCGTGGCAGGGCTCGAGCCGGTGAAGCTCAACGCCGTCCTCCTGGCGGATGGCGGCGCGGAGGACGCCGAGCGGCTGGCGGCCCTCACGCTCGACCGCCCGCTCCACGTCCGCTTCATCGAGCTGATGGGCACGGCCTCCAACCAGCATCTGCAGCCGGAGCACTATCTCTCCTGCGATGTCGTCCGCGGCCAGCTGGAGTCTCGCTTCGGGCCTCTCGCTCCCTTCGACTCCGGACCGCGCACCGGCCCGGCCAAGACCTTCCAGTTCGCGGGCGCCAGGGGATCGGTGGGATTCATCACTCCCCTCTCCCACACCTTCTGCGCCGAGTGCAATCGGCTGCGCCTGACGGCCCGCGGCGAGCTGCGTCTCTGCCTCTTCGCCGACCGTGTCTACCCTCTGCGCCAGCTGATTTCAACGCCCGATCCGGAAGCCGCCCTGGAGTCGGAGATCCTGCGCGTTCTCCAGGAGAAACCGGCGGAGCACATGCTCACCCAGGGCAACTACGGCAACCTGGTGAGCTTCATGCAGATCGGCGGGTAGGCCCTCAAGGCGCCAGCGCCCGCGTCGGCTCCACCCGCGCCGCCCGGCGGGCCGGCAGCCAGCTCGCGAGGAGCGCCGCTCCGCCCAAGATCACGAGCACGCCGGCGAAGGTGGCCGGATCGGTGGCGGTGACGCCGAAGAGGAGCCCGGAAAGGGCGCGGGTGGCCGCCGCTGCTCCCGCGAGCCCCAGGACCAGCCCGCCGATCACCGGGCGCATCGCCTGCCAGGCGACCAGAGTCAGCACTCCCCGTTCCGTGGCGCCGAGCGCCATGCGCAGGCCGATTTCCTGCGTCCGCTGGCTGACGAACCAGGAGATGACGCCGTAGATCCCCACCGCCGCCAGCAGCAGGCCGATCCCTCCCAGGGCGGTGAGCAGCAGCATGTTGAAGCGGTTTGTCGCCATCGCACCGGCGCGAATCTCGTCCAGCTTCGTGACGTCGAAGACCGGCAGCCGGGGATCGACGCCGAGGACCGCGCGGCGCAGCGGCGCGACGAGGGCGGCCGGATCGCCGGCGGTACGGGCAACCAGGGCCATCTCGACTTCGCGATCTCCCCACAGGTTCGACTGCGCCATGGGCAGGTAGATCGTCGGCCGCATGACATCCGCCAGATCTCCCTGACGAACGTCGCCCACGACAGCCACTACTTGCCGCCACTCGGGGCCTGTCTTGTCGTTGATGT
>DATIOS010000388.1:0-2209 GCA_035472915.1 Thermoanaerobaculia bacterium | reverse complement strand
TAGACTATTATAATGTTATATTATTCCATTTTTACATGCCTACCATAGGTATTAGACGCCGCCGCCGCGACCGCCGGCCGGTGGCATCGCGACGAGGGTGTCTACCTGATCCAAGGTCCGGGTGTTCCGGCGTCGGACCTTCGCGGCCAGGGCAACGTGATCCAAGTCTGCGGCACTCTCATGAACCTGCTTGGGATGCCGCCGTCCGGAGGCGTCGCCGGTCCGCCGTTGACCGGAGTCGAGACCTCGCCCGACGTGCTCGCCAACTATCGCGAGCATTGGCATCCCGCCGCTCCCGTTCAAGCTGGCGACTCAAAGGCCAATCAGGAGGAGATCGAGAAGCTGCGATCTCTGGGTTACATCGGCTCGGGAAAGACGGGCAAGCCCGGAGAGACTCGCACGGCCGCTTCCTACAATAACGAAGGGATTTTGCGGCGCGAGCGGGGCGAGACCGACGCCGCCATCACCGCCTTCGAACATGCCCAGGCTCTGGAAGGCGACAGCGCCTCCGCCCTCTGGAATCTCAGCGATCTCCTCCACTCCCAGCACCGCGACCTCGACCGCTCGGACGACCTCCTCGTCCGTGCCCTTGCCGCCGGACTGCCGGATGGAGTGGACTACGTCGCGGCCCGCGCCGTTCTGTACACCAAGAGCGGCGAGGCCGAGCGCGGTCTTCGCCTCCTCGACCGCGCCCTCGAGGCCCGGCCCGCCGAGCCCCGCCTCCACCTGCTACGTGGCCGCTACCATCTGGAGCGCCACCATTGCCCGCAGGCTCTCGCCGACTTCGACGCCGCCACGGCCGATGCCGCCAGCGCCCTGGCCCAGGCCTCTGCCGGTCTCGCCCGCCTCTGTCTCAACGATGCCGCCGGCGCCGCCGCCAACTTCCGGAGATCTCTGGAGATCGATCCCAACCAGCCGGAGATCCGGCGAGCGCTGGGCCAGTTGGGAGGAACGTAGGGACGCCGGCCGCTCCTACCGCATTTTCTCCAGCTGCGGCAGCGACTGGCAGACGTCGCGGGCCCGGCGGCTGCGGTCGTCGGCAGGGTTGGTGAAGGCGGGGTGCTGGCGCAGGCGCTCGCAGCCCAGCTTGAGCCAATCGTGCCAGTCGGCGCGCCAAAGCCGCAGAGTGCCGTCCCGTCCGGCGCTGGCGGCGACCTCTCCAACGTTCGAGAAGGCGACGGCGGCGACGGACTTCCAGTGGCCGTTGAGCTCCCCCAGCTTCTTGCACTGCAGGTCCCAGAGCCTGACCGAGCGGTCGCTGCCGCTGCTGATCAGGGAGCTCCCCTCCGGGCTCCAATCGAGCGACAAGACCTCGTGGTTGTGGGCCTTTCCCTGACACTCCTTCTTGCCCGAGTCGAGGTCCCAGATCGAAAGATAGCCGTCGTCGTCGCCGCTCGCGAGGTACGGAGCGACCGGATTCCAGGCCAGCGACACGATCTGCACCTTGGAGGGCCGCAACGGATCGTGCAGGGTCTTCCCCTCGGCGTTCCAGAGGAGGACGGTGCCGTCGTCGGTGCCAGCCGCGACGTGCTCGCCGTCGTCGCGGAAAGCTACGGCGGAGAGCGCACGGTTGCCGTTGAACTTGTGCAGCACCCTGCCATCGACGTCGCGGACGACGACGTTGGCCTTCGCGTCACCACTCAGGAGTCTGCCCTTGGAGAAGCGGAGGGCCAGGATCTTCTGATTGCCGTCGGTCAACGGCGGGCCCAACCGCCGGCCGTCGGCATCCCAGAGCTGGATCGAGCCGTCCGCCGAGCCGGCGGCGAGCTGTTTGCCGCCGGGGCTCAGGGCCAGCGCCGAGATCGTGTCAGGAGTCACGTCCTTCAAGGTCAACACCTTCGGGTGATCGCTCCCCTTGGTGTCGAACATCCACAGCGCGCTCCCCAGGGCCAGAAGGCGGTCTCCCGAGGCGAAGGCCAGGCGGCGGATGCCTCCACTCCCCGCCTCATTCACCAGCGGCGGATCGAGCTGGCTGTGCTCGAGGTCGAGGATCCGCACCGACTTGTCGTCGCTGCCAGCCACCAACGCGCGCTGGCCGGGGACGGCGGTCATGGTGGAGACGTTGCCGTGAAAGCCGATGAAAGGGGGGATGAGCCGGTGGCCGTCGCGGTCGTGGAACAGCACCGTCTGGTCCTCGGAGGCGCTGGCGAGAGTGATGTCGTCGACGAAGACCACGGCGTTGACGGCACCCTCGTGGCGCCGCAGGGGG
>DATIOS010000387.1:0-5839 GCA_035472915.1 Thermoanaerobaculia bacterium | reverse complement strand
GTGCTCAATCTCACGGGGCTAAATACAAGAATAAACTTTCCGGGAGCTTTGGTGATTACGCCGCTCATAGTTTCTATCCGACAAAAAATTTGGGTGCTTTAGGAGATGCAGGTGCTGTTATGATTGACGACGCGGACCTCTCCGATGATGCTTCCCGGCGGGATGACCGGCGGCGTGACCGAGCCCGCCGCGAGCACCGGCGTCTCAGCCGGCTCATTCGCCGCCAAGGCGTGGAGCCACGAAAGAAGGTTTGGCGACGGCTGAGCGCTGGCGGGAACGGCGAGGACTGCCAGGGCACAGGCTCCGGCCAGGATTGCGCGGTAGAACACTGGCGGGCGGCTGAAGCCGCGGCTTAAAACCATCAAGAGGCTCCTGGAGGTCCGTCAGTTCGTACGGATCATACCGCGAGAACGTCTCTTTGTAGGGTTCAGTTGTAGGAGTCAGTTGTTGAGGCCGGCTCCAGGCCGCCCCGCCCCAGTGCCAATTTGGCGCTCCTGGATCCGGTCCGATCCTGGCTTCTCCTCGGGAATTTGGCTGGCAGGGTCTTTGCTTTGCCAGGATGACGAAGTAAGAAAGGAGACCCGAAAGCGCCCATGAGCACCTCATCCAAGCGAAACCTAGCGACGTTCCTGTTGGTTCTGGGAGCGGTCGTCTTCGGCATGGTTCTGGCCGGGGGACTGCAGTTGACCGTCCCCGGGGCTGCGGAGCAGGACACGAGCAGTCTGTCTGCGACGAAGATGGCCTCGCATCATCTGAGCTCCCTGCCGAGCTTTGCCGATTTGGCCGAGGCGGTGGACCCCGCGGTCGTGTCGATTCAGGCGGCCACCATCGAGAAGACTCCCGCCGGTGGGCGCCGGGGCGGCGATCCCTTCGAGTTCTTTTTTGGTCCCCGCAACCGCCCGCGGCAGCCGCAACAGCAGCAGCCGGACGGCGAGGATCAGGAGCAGCAGCCTGACGAGTTCCGGTCCGACGCTGGTGGCAGCGGCTTCGTCATCAGCCCTGACGGCTTGATCGTGACCAACAATCACGTCATCGAGGGGGCGACCACCGTCAAGGTTCACCTCGGCGACCGCGATTACACGGCCGAGGTCAAAGGCGCCGACAAATCGACCGACATCGCCCTGCTGAAGGTCAATGCCGGCCATCCCCTGCGCTACCTGGAGCTGGGCGACAGCGACGCCATCCGGGTGGGCGACTGGGTGATGGTGATCGGCAACCCGCTCAACCTGGACAAGACCGTCACCACCGGTGTGGTCAGTGCGAAGGGCCGGGCGATCGGTATCAGCCGCGACGTCTCCTTCGAGAACTTCATCCAGACCGACGCCGCCATCAACTTCGGCAACTCCGGCGGCCCGCTGCTCAACCTGCAGGGCCAGGTCGTGGCCATTGCCACGGCGATCAACGCCGGCGCCGAGAACATCGGCTTCGCCGTGCCGGTCAACACGCTCAAAGAGATCCTGCCCCAGCTCAAGGAGAAGGGGAAGGTCAGCCGCGGCTACCTGGGCATCGGCATCCGCAACCTGGACTACAACCAGGCCCAGGCGTTCGGCCTGAGCAACACCGACGGCGCCCTGGTGCAGTCGGTGGAGCCTGACACCCCGGCGGCGGAAGCCGGCGTCCAGCATGGCGACGTGATCGTGGCGGTCGACGGCCGCAAGATCAAGACCACCCGCGACCTCATCAGCTACGTTTCGGCCAAGGGGCCCAACGCCTCGGTGAGCCTGGACATCCTCCGCGACGGCAAGTCCATCAACAAGACCGTGAAGCTGCGGGAGCGCCCCGGCCAGAACGAGCAGGCCCAGGAGCGCAAGCCCGAGGGCCACGGCGGCATCGACTGGCTGGGCATCCAGTACCAGGACCTGACCGGCAACCTGCGGCAGGGCCATGCCATTCCGGACGACCTCCAGGGTGTCGTCGTCACCAGTGTTGCTCCGACCAGCCCGCTGTACGAACAGCTGGTGAGGCCGGGCATGATCATCTCCGAAGTCAACGGCCGGAAGGTCAAGGGCGTCGCGGACTTCGAGAGCGCCATCAAGAGTGCCAAGAAGGGATCCTATCTGCGGTTCTACACCCAGCAGCTCGACCAGCGCGGCAGGCCTACGCCGTTCTTCGCCGTGGTGCAGGTGCCGTAAGCAGGAGTCCCGTTGACCGATATGCATTAGACCGAGAAGCGACAGACAATCCCTAGGTGGTTGACGGGCCGGCTCGCAAAGGGCCGGCCCCTTTCTTTGTTAGACTGTGACCAATCATGGCGAGATCAGGTGAAAGTTACCGCGCCTCCGTTCTGGTGGTGGACGACGAGGCCGCGATTCGCGACAGCCTCCACATGATCCTGGAGTACGAGGGGTACCGGGTGGAGGAGGCGGGCAACGGCTCGCAGGCCCTCTCGAAGGTGGCCGAGCGGGCCCCCGACGCCATCGTGCTCGACATCAAGATGCCGGAGATGGACGGCTTGGAGCTTCTCAAGGCCCTGCGCGAGCGGGGCTACGACATGCCGGTGCTGGTGATCTCCGGCCATGCCGACGTGGCGACCGCCGTCGAAGCCACTCGCCGCGGCGCCTTCGATTTCTTCGAGAAGCCGCTGCAGCGGGAGCGGGTGCTGCTGTCGCTGCGCAACGCCGTCGAGGCCTACCGGCTGCAGAGCGAGAACCGCACCCTGCGCGTCGAGCCCGAGCAGCTCATCGGCTCGGCGCCGGCCATGCGCCGCCTGCGGGAGACGATCGACAAGGCGGCGCCCACCAATGCCACCGTGCTCGTCACCGGCGAGAGCGGCACCGGCAAGGAGCTGGTGGCCCGCGCCGTCCATCGCGGCTCGGTTCGCCGCGACCGTGCGCTCGTCCAAGTGAATTGCGCCGCCATCCCTGAGGAGCTGATCGAGTCCGAGCTGTTCGGCCACGAGAAGGGGAGCTTCACCGGCGCCGTGCGCAAGCAGATGGGGAAGTTCGTGGCCGCCGACGGCGGCACCATCTTCCTCGACGAGATCGGCGACATGTCCGCCCGCACCCAGGCCAAGGTGCTGCGCGTGCTGCAGAACGGCGAGGTGGAGCCCGTTGGCGCCGAGCGCACCGTGCAGGTCGACGTGCGTGTGGTAGCCGCCACCAACCGCAACCTCGAGGACGAGATCGTCGCCGGCCGGTTCCGCGAGGACTTGTTCTACCGGCTGAACGTCATCCCCGTCCGCACGCCGGCCCTGCGCGAGCATCTGGAGGATCTCCCCCTGCTGGTGGAGCACTTCGTGCGCCGCTACGCCGATCAAAACAACTACAAGGCCAAGGAGCTCGTTCCGGACGCCATCGCCCACCTCAAGGCCCTGCCGTGGAAGGGCAACGTCCGCGAGCTCAAGAACCTGGTGGAGCGCCTGTTGATCCTTTCGCCAGGCGAAAAAGTGACCCGCGAGGACGTACTCGGCGCCACCGGCGGCGCCCGCCCCGAGCTTTCGACCTCACTGCTCGCGGTCGCCACCCTGCGGGAGTTCCGCGACCTCTCGGAGCGCATGTTCCTGCTGCACAAGCTGGAGGAGAACAACTGGAACGTCACCCAGACGGCGCAGGCCATCGACACGCCCCGCAGCAACCTCTATAAGAAGCTCGACCAGTACGACATCCAGCGCGAGGAGACAGGGCGTGAGTGAGCAGCGAATTCTGATGCAGATGCTGGAGGAGAGCGGCGCCTTGCGGCGCGGTCACTTCCTACTCTCGTCCGGCCTGCATTCGGAGGCCTACGTCCAGTGCGCCCTGCTGCTGGAGGATCCGGTGCGGGCGCGCAAGGTGAGCGGCGACTTGGCGGAGCTGCTGCGGAGCTTCCATCCGGACTCGGTGCTCTCGCCCGCGCTCGGCGGCGTCGTCATCGGTCACGAGGTGGCGGCGGGTCTGGGCGTACCCTTCCGCTTCACCGAGCGCAAGGGAGAGGAAATGGGGCTGCGCCGCGGCTTCACCCTCCGCCAGGGCGAGCGGGTGGTGATCGTCGAGGACGTCGTCACCACCGGCCGCTCGACCCTGGAGACGGCCGCGCTCGCCACCTCCCGTGGCGCCCGCGTGGTGGCCGTCGGCGCGATCATCGACCGCACCGCCGGCCGCGATCCGTTCGACGTGCCCTTCCGGGCCTTGATGAAGCTCGACCTGCCCTCCCACACTCCCGCCGACTGCCCGGCCTGCCGCGAGGGCGCCACGCCCGCCGAAAAGCCCGGCAGCCGGCCGGAAGGCGCTTCAGCTCAGGCGATGTGACTCGTCTGACTTTCTACACTTCCCCGCGCAGCACGAGCTGAGGATCGGTCGCCGCCGCCCTGCGGGCCGGCAACCAGGAAGCGACCACCGCCACCAGCACCAGGAGCGCGGCGACGCCGGAGTAGATGGCCGGATCGCTGGCGCTGACCTCGAAGAGGAGGCTGCGCAGTCCCTGGGTGGCGAAGAAGGCCCCCAGGAGCCCCGCCGCGGCTCCGGCGACGGCGAGCGCCAGACCCTGGCCCACCACCATTCTCACCACCTTCTCTTGCGACGCTCCGAGGGCCATGCGGATGCCGATCTCCTGGCTGCGCTGGCGGACCGCGTAGGCGATCACGCCGTAAATGCCGACCGCGGCAAGGATCAGGGAGACGAAGGCGAAGCCGCCCAGCAGGACCATGTAGAACCGGGACTGCAAGGTGGATGCGGCAACCACAGCCGTCATCGTCTGGAGCCCGAAGAGGGGCAGGTTGGGATCGAGCTCGCGGACTTGCTCTTTGGCCGCGGCCGCCACGAGGTGAGGGGACGACGACCGGATCACCACGGACAGCGACTGCTGAGGGACCTGATCGTAGGCCTGGAAGCATTGCGGCTCCACGTCCTGCTCCAGCGCGTCCTGCTTGAAGTCGGCCACCACTCCGACGACCTCGCCGCCCGGAATATCGCCCTTGGCATCCGCCAGGCCGAAGGCGATCTGCTTGCCGAGTGGGTTCTCGTTCGGAAAGAACTTGCGGACGGCGGCGGCGTTGAGCAGGACGGCGCGAGGAGAGCCCTGGCGGTCGCGCGGGCTCAAGCTCCGGCCTTTTACGATCGGAATGCCGAGAGTCTTGAAGTAGTCCGGCGTCACCGCGGCGATGCGCAGGACGGGTGCCTTGCCCGGCTCGGCAGGCGGCCAGCCGGCCACGGTGAAGGTCAGCATGTTGACCCCGCCGGCGAAGGGCATGCCGTAAACAGTCACTCCCGCCGAGCTGACTCCCGGCAGCCGCCCCATCCGTTCGAGCAGGGCGCCGGTAACAGCTCGCAGCTTCGCTTCGTCGGAATATTGGCTCGTCGGCAGCTCGACGTTGAAGGTGACGACGCCTTCCGGCTTGAAGCCCGGGTCGACGTGTTGCAGCGCCAGGAAGCTGCGGATGAGCAGCCCGGCTCCGGCGAGGAGCACCACGGCGAGCGCCGTCTCCAGCACCACCAGCGCGCTGCGGGCCCGGGTGCCGCCGCGCCCCTTCGAGCCGCGGGTCCCCTCCCGGATCGCCCCGGCGAGGTCGGTGCGCGAGGTCTGGAGGGCGGGAGCGAGGCCGAAGAGCACGCCGGTCGCGAGCGAAATTCCCAGGGCGAAGGCGAGCGCCGTACCGTCCAGGCCGATCTCCGAAAGCCGCGGAATCCCCTGGGGCCCCGCGTTCACCAGGAGCTTCAAAGCCCAGGCGGCCAGGCCCACGCCGGCCACGCCGCCCGCGAGGGCGAGGACCAGGCTCTCCGTGAGGAGCTGGCGGACGATGCGGGCCCGTCCGGCGCCGAGGGCGGAGCGGATGACGATCTCTCCCTCGCGGGCGGCGGCCCGTACCAGCAGCAGGTTGGCGACGTTGGAGCAGGCGATCAGCAGGACGAAGCTGACGGCCCCCAGA
>DATIOS010000386.1:0-3277 GCA_035472915.1 Thermoanaerobaculia bacterium | reverse complement strand
CCCCGCGCTCCAGCAGCGCCGCCGCGAGATCCGGGAACTTCGAGGGATCTTCGAAACCTTCGAGGACGTCGGGGATGCCGTCGAAGTCGGTGCCGATGCCGGCGTGCTCTTCGCCTCCCATTTCGACGATATGGATGATGTGATCCACATAGACGGAGAGAGGAACTTTGGGGAGGGGATGAGCGGCGAAAAGACGGTCCCTTTCGAGGGCTAGCTTGCGGGGATTGCGGAAGTAGTCTTCTTTGGTCTCCTCCAGAATCGGCTCGAGCTCCTTGCCGCGGACCGCGGCCGCCTCGGAGGCTTTGGGGCTGACGAAGGCGGGGAAGGAGTTGGCCATCACCAAGCCATCCTTCTTGGCAATCTCGCGGATCAGCGGGTCGGGGAGGTTGCGCGGGTGGTCGCAGAGGGCGCGGGCGGAGCTGTGGCTGGCGATGATGGGGGCCGCGGAGACATCCAGGGTGTGCAGGACGGCGGCGTCGGAGACGTGGGAGACGTCCGCCAGGATACCCAGGCGGTTCATGCGACGAACGATGTCCTCCCCCTCCGGTGAGAGCCCGTTGTGGAGGGGCTTGCCGGTCGAGGCATCGCACCACTCGTGGCTATCCCAATGGGTGAGGGTGACGTAGCGGACGCCGATCTTGGCGCAGTGGTCGAGCGTCCCAGGGAGGGTCAGCGGCCGGCCATTCTCCAGGCCGATGAGGACAGCCACCTCGCCGCGGCGGACAGCGCGCTGCAGATCGTCCGCCGTGGCCACCTGGACGAGCTGGCCCGGGATCAGGGCCTGCTCGGAGAGCTCATAGAGCGTCTTGGCGTGCTCCCAGCCGCGCTGCGGATCGAAATCAGGGGGAATGTAGAGGGCGAAAACCACGGCACCCACTCCGCCCTGCCGCAGGCGCGGCAGATCGACGTGACGGTCCGTCAGGCGCTTGGAAAGGTCTGCCGGACTCTCCCAGAGCCGGGTGGGAACGTCGGTGTGGGCGTCGATGATGAGGGTGTCCTGGTGAGCGGGCATGGGCGTAGTCTAGTGGGGAATACCCCTATCCCCACCCCTGTTGCAACCCGTGCCAAGCCAGGAGCCTTGTCAGGAGAGCCGGGATCGGCTAGGCTTTCGGGTTCTTGGAGCCATCTCAAAACGAGAGAAGGGTCACGACCGTGAAGAAAGACATCCATCCCCAGCTCAATATGGTGACCGTCACCTGCGCGTGCGGCAACACCTTCGAGACTCATTCGACCAAGGACGAGGTTCGCCTGGAGATCTGCAGCGCCTGCCATCCGTTCTTCTCCGGCAAGCAGAAGCTCATCGACACGGCCGGACGCGTCGAGCGTTTCCAGCGCCGCTACAACCGCCCGGCGGCGGCGGCCAGCTAGCGCCACCCAATCCGGCTTGAACGGCCGGAACGGGTGGCTCGAGATTCCCATCATGCAGTCGAGCGCCAGTCCAGAGAACGAGCTGCTGGTCGGCGGCCAGGCCCTGATCGAGGGAGTGATGATGCGCTCCCCGGGGGCCTACGGCGTTGCCGTGCGCCGGCCGGACGGCTCCATCGCCTTCCAGCGTGGCAAGGTCAACAGCCTCGCCAAGCGCTACCCCTTTCTCAAGCTTCCCATCCTGCGGGGAGTGGCCGTGCTGTTTCAGTCCCTCGCTTTGGGCATCCGCTCGCTGAACTTTTCGGCGGAGCAGGCGGTGGCCGCGGCCGAAGGGGAGAACGCGGAAAGCACGGCGGCCGAGGGCACGACGAAGGAGCCGGCGAAGACTTCCAACTGGGCCATCGCTGGCTCCATGGCGATCGGCCTGGGCTTGGGCGTGGTGGTCTTCCTCCTGGCACCGCTCTGGCTGACCCATCTGGGAGAGAAATATCTCTTCGGCGGCCACCTGACGAACCTGGGGTTCAACCTGCTGGACGGAGGACTGCGGGCCATCTTCTTCCTGGCCTACATCTACGGTATCTCGCGGATGAAGGACATCCACAGGGTGTTCCAGTACCACGGCGCCGAGCACAAGGTGGTGTTCAACTACGAGAAGCGGCTGCCGCTGACGGTGGAAAACGCCCGCGCCCAGAGCCGGCTCCATCCGCGGTGCGGCACGAGCTTCCTGCTGTTCGTGCTGCTGGTCTCCATCCTGGTGTTCGCGCTGATTCCGAAGACGGCGCCATTCCTGGTGAAGTTCGGCGGCCGGCTGCTGCTGGTGCCGGCCATCGCGGGCCTCTCCTACGAGGTGCTGCGCTTTACGGCCAAACATCGGGCGGCACCGCTCTTCGCCGTCCTCGTGGCGCCGGGGCTCGCCTTGCAGCGCATCACCACCCAGGAGCCGACGGACGACATGCTGGAGGTCGCCATCGCGGCCCTCGAGGAGGCGTTGCGCGAGGACGGCCTGCTGGAGCCGGCGGAGAGATCCGTCGCGGAGCCCGCGACCGAGCCGGAGGCGCCCGTGGAGATTCCGGCCGCCGCGGCCCGGGCCTGAAAGTGTTCAGCGTTCTGAAAGCAAAGCCATGATCGAAAAGCTCGCGCAGCTCGAAAAGACCCATCAGGAGCTGACCCAGCGGCTCATGGAGCCGGCCATCTTCTCGGACCCGAAGGTCTACCGGGAGGTCAACAAGACCCTCTCGGAGATCGATCCGGCCGTGAAGCTCTACCGGGAGTACGTCAAGGCCGAGCAGCAGAAGCGGGAGAACGAGGAGATGCTCGCCGGGCTGTCCAAGGACGACGAGCTCTACGCCCTGGCCCAGGACGAAAAGGAGCAGCTCACCGCCCGGGTCGCCGAGCTCGAAGAGCAGCTGCGGCGTGAGCTGACGCCGAAGGACCCCAACGACGAGCGCAATGTGGTGCTGGAGATTCGCGCCGGCACGGGCGGCGACGAGGCCACGCTGTTCGCCGCCGAGCTGTTCCGCATGTACAGCCGCTACGCCGAGACGCATCGCCTGGCTGCGGCAGGCCGCCGAGGCCGAGGACTTCGACCGGCGTCGCCGGGCCGGCGTGTTTCTGCTGCCGGCCGCGGTCGTCGATGAGCGCGCGAACCCTGCCGACAATCGTCCCGGCGATCAGCGTGTCGCCGACGTTCAGCGTGCCGTCCTGCACCAGGATCGTGGCCACGGGGCCGCGACCCTTGTCGAGCTTCGCTTCGAGCACCGTCCCCGACGCACTGCGCTTCGGATTCGCCTTGAGCTCGCTCATCTCGGTGACGAGCAGGATCATCTCGAGCAGCGCGTCGAGGTTCTCCTTCTTCTTCGCCGAGACTTCGACCATGACGGTCTGGCCGCCCCACGCTTCCGGCACCAGCCCG
>DATIOS010000385.1:0-1997 GCA_035472915.1 Thermoanaerobaculia bacterium | reverse complement strand
GGGCGCCGGGTCGGCTCGGCCGCGTCGCTCGGCGAGCTGCGAGCGACTTTGGGGGGACCGCTGCCCGAGAAGGGGACGGACGCCCGCAAGGTGATCGAGGAGCTGGCGCGGGCTGCCGATCCGGGATTGGTCGGCACGGCGGGTCCCCGGTATTTCGGCTTCGTCATCGGCGGCCACCTGCCCGCCGCGCTGGCCGCCGACTGGCTGACCTCGGCCTGGGACCAGAACGCCGGACTCTACGTCACGTCGCCTGCCAACTCAGTCGTCGAGGAGGTGGCCGAGCGCTGGCTGCTGGAGATCCTGGGACTGCCTCCAACCGCCAGCGTGGGCTTCACCACCGGCTGCTCGATGGCCAACTTCACGGCTCTGGCTGCCGCCCGCCACGCCGTTCTCGCCCGGCAGGGTTGGGACGTGGAGAGAGCCGGCCTCTTCGGCGCGCCGCCCATCGACGTGGTGATCGGCGGCGAGGCCCACGCTACCATTCTCACCGCACTGCAAATGCTGGGATTGGGCCGCGAGCGAGTGAAAAGGGTCGCCGTGGACGGTCAAGGGCGGATGGAGCCGGCGGCCCTGCGCCAGGTGCTGGCCGGCGGCTCCGGACCGCTGATCGTCTGCGCTCAGGCGGGCAACGTCGATACCGGCGCCTTCGATCCGCTGGAGGAGATCGTCCCGCTGGTCCGCGAACGCGGTGGCTGGCTGCACGTGGACGGCGCCTTCGGCCTATGGGCGGCGGCCGTGCCGGAGCTTGCGCACCTCGTGCGCGGCGCGGCGGCGGCCGACTCCTGGGCGACCGACGCGCACAAGTGGCTCAACGTGCCCTACGACTGCGGTGTCGTCGCCGTCGCCCATCCCGAGCCGCACCGGGCGGCGATGACCATCTCCGCCGCCTACCTGGTGCAGACCGAGGGTCACGAGCGCGATCCGTTCGACTGGGTACCGGAGTTCTCCCGCCGCGCCCGCGGCTTTCCCGTCTGGGCGGCATTGCGGTCGCTGGGCCGATCCGGAGTGGCCGGGATGGTCGAGCGTTGCTGCGCCTTGGCGCGGCGATTTGCGGAAGCGTTGCGCGGAGAGCCGGGAGTCGAGATCCTCAACGAGGTGGTCTTGAACCAGGTCCTCCTCCGCTTCCACCCGCCGGTGGCTGGGGATTCCGACGCCCTGACCCGGGCCGTCATCGCCCGCGTGCAGGCGGACGGCACCTGCTGGCTGGGCGGCACCACCTGGCAGGGCAAGGCGGCGATGCGGATCTCTGTCTCGGGCTGGGAGACCACCGAGGCGGACGTGGACGCCTCGGCCGCCGCCATTCTTCGGTCCTTCCGGGCCGCGTGCTAGCATTCCGGAATGCTACCTGCGCTGGAGGTTTCCGCATGACTTTCTCCCTGATGGATCGGGATGCTTCGTCTGCTGGGATTGCCGGCACCGCCGGCTCGCAGCTCACCCGGGAGAGCGTCCTGAGGGACTATCGCGTCGCCTTCCAGAGCCGGCAGGCGAGCCTCATCGGCCGCCGCGAGGTGTTCACCGGCAAGGGGAAGTTCGGCATCTTCGGCGACGGCAAGGAAGTCGCGCAGGTCGCCCTGGCGCGCGCCTTCCGCCCCGGCGACTTCCGCTCCGGCTACTACCGCGACCAGACGCTGATGATGGCGCTGGGGCTCCTCACCCTGGAGCAGTATTTCGCCCAGCTCTACGCCGACCCCGAGATCGAGCGGGAGCCCTGCTCCGCCGGACGGTCGATGAACGCCCATTTCTCGACCTGCATGCTGAACGACGACGGCAGCTTCAAGATGTTGGTCGATCTCATCAACGTCTCGGCGGACGTGTCGCCCACCGCCTCGCAGATGCCGCGGCTGGCGGGCCTTGCCTACGCTTCGAAGCTCTATCGCGAGCTGCCGGAGCTGAAAGCTTTGGCGGAGCGCTTCTCCCGCGACGGCGACGAGGTCGCCCCCTTTCTGAAATCCAGGCTGTGAAAGACGAAAAGTCGAACGGCGTTAACATTGACGTAC
>DATIOS010000384.1:0-1907 GCA_035472915.1 Thermoanaerobaculia bacterium | reverse complement strand
AGAGCTGTCCACCCCAGACGCCCCACGGCTCGCGACGCTCGAGAGCGCCGTCGAAGCACATGGCTCGGACCGGGCAGTCGATACAGAGCACCTTGGCGTACTCCACGTCGCTGGGCGACTCGGCGAACCACAGCTCCGGGTTGTTCACCCGGCAGGGAAGGTTCGTCTCGTCCACCTTGCCGGCCTCGTCGTGGAGGTTGCCCAGAGTCGGCTGGTCGGTGCGGTCGAGAATGCTGATGGTCATGTTGTTTCACCTCCTCTGCTCACCTTGATCGCGGTTGCTTGGTCATCTGGTCTTGGTAGGACCGCGCCTTGCGTCTCTTGGTTTTGAGACTGAGCCTTTTAGAAGCAGAAAGGCCGCGGATCCCTTTCGGGTTCCGCGGCCTGGAGGCTGCCGATCAGTTGCTCTCAACTGGACGGAGGTCTCCAGGCACTGGTCCCCGGGACGTAGGCGATGAGGCCCATGTCACCCTTGGCGGCGGTCGCCTGGCGGTCGCGCACGACGGTCGTCGTGGCAACGCCGGCGGAGCTCGTCAGCGGGAAGGCGTGGCCGCAAGCGGGCATGCCAAAACCGGACGGGATCTGAACCGCCGTCTTGATGGTGTTGGTGATCATCTGGGCCACCTCCTTCACTGCCTCGTGCGCCGGGGTTGTCAGTCCCGTGGTGCGCAAACCTGTTGGGACGAGCAAAGTACCAACGGGCCCCGGTAAGGGGCAATTGATTTTATGGGTATTTCTCGATTATTTCCTGCCAAGTTGGCCCAAGGATCAGCTGACGAGCCCGAGGAGCTCCTCGCCGTACTTCTGGAGCTTCTCCTTGCCGATGCCGCTGACCTTCAGCAGCTCGCGCGAGGACTGCGGGCGGCGGATCGCCAGCTCTTCGAGCGTCGCGTTGCTGAAGACCATGAAGGCCGCGATCTCCTCCTCACGGGCGCGCTCGGTGCGCCACTGGCGGAGGCGCTCGAACAGCTCCTCGTCGTAGGGGGCCGGGCAGTCGGCGCATCGGCGGCGGGCCTTGTCGGCGGACGTCTGCAGAGGCTTGCCGCACTCGAGGCACATGCGGGCGCCCTTCGCCTTCGCCTGCTTCGGCAGCGGCAGGGCTTCCTGAGGGAGCAGGGGCGTGAGGAACCGCGAGGGCTTGCGGGAGCCACGACCGCCCGGCTGGCGCGCCAACGCCCACGAGAGCGCGAGGTCGATCCGGGCGCGGGTCATGCCGACGTAGAGGAGCCGCCGCTCCTCCTCGATCTGGGCCGGCGTCTCGGCGTAGGTGATCGGGAGAGTGCCGTCCTGGAGTCCGCAGAGGAAGACCGAGTCCCACTCCAGCCCCTTCGCGGCGTGGTAGGTGGCGAGGGTGACTCCGTCGGCGACGGGGGCGTGCTGCTCGGCCGCGCGGCGGTCGAGGTCCGCCACGAAGTCGTCGAGGGTCCGACCCCCCGCAGAGAACTCCACGGCCTGGTCCATCAGCGCCTGCCAGGACTCCCAGCGGTCGCGGGTCTGGCCTCGCGCGGACGGCGCCTCGGGCGTCCAGCCCATGCCGGCCAGGGTGCCGCGCACGGTCTCCAGGACGCCGCCCTGGTCGTTGGCTTCGCCCGACCGGGCCGCACCGCGGATCCGGGTGACCGCCTCGCGCACCTCGGGGCGGTCGAAGAACCGGGCGGCGCCCCGGATGATGTAGGGGATGCCGCGGGCCGCCAGGGCCTCCTCGAAAGACTCGGACTGTGCGTTGATGCGGAACAGGACGGCCATCTCGCCGGGCTCGCGGCCGTCGGTGCGCAGCCGGAGGATCCGGGCGGCGACGGCCTCGGCCTCGGCGACCTCGTCAGCATGTGCCTCGAACGTCACCGCGGGGCCGGCGGCCTGCTGGGACCGCAGGTCGACCCCCTGGCTGGCGGTGCCGGCGAGCAGAC
>DATIOS010000383.1:0-10982 GCA_035472915.1 Thermoanaerobaculia bacterium | reverse complement strand
GTCCTGATGATCTTTGAGCAGCTTGCCCGCCGCCTCGGGACTGAGGCGGGCGCCGGCGTCGATGAGGGCTTCGGCGGCGTCGAGATTGCCGAGGGTGAACGACATGCTGAGTGGCGAGAGGCCCAGCGACGTTCTGAAGTTGATGTCGGCGCCAGCCTTGAGGAGACGGCGCACGACGGGGGCGGGGCAGTGCTGGGCGGCGACCATCAGCGCGCTGAGCTCGCTGGTCGCGGACTCGTTCGCCTTGGCGCCGTGCGCAAGCAGGATTTCGATCATGGTGAGGGCGGTGCCGGGCTCCAACTGCTTGTTGGCGCAGGCGCTGGCCGCGAGCCGCAGCGCGGGTTTCGGCATGCCGGTCAGGTCATTGGCGTCGACACCGGCGGACAAGAGCGCTTCGACCTTTTCGGCATCGCCGGTCAGGATCGGGTTCACGAGGTTGCCGGGCACGATCGCGAGCCTGTGCTTGGTGACGTAGGCGAGCGCCTCCTCATGGCTCATGTGGGGGATCTTCGGCGCGGGCTCGGCCGCAGTTTGCGCGGCTGACTGGGAGCCCGCGGTGAGTGTGGCGATGAACAGGCCGGCCGTTGCCAGCCGGGTGAAGGCGATCGTTCGCATTGGGTATCCTCACTTTTTGGTAGCGGTATCTGCGGCGGTTGCGCGCCGGATCAGCGCGAGCTTCTCAGGGTCGGTGGGCTTTTCGAAAAATAGCTTGTCGATCGATTTCTTGCTCATGCGCGCGCCCTTGGCCACCAGGAGCGTAGCGATATCCCATCGGCCGGCCACGAAAGCCATTTCCAAAGCCGGGACTTTGTCCCCGCTGTCGTTGACCTTGGCCCCGGCGGCGATCAGCTTCTCGATCACGGGCAGCGGACAGTTCACGGCAATCACCAGAATCGAGGCACCGGCGTTGTCCTTCCGTGTGATGTCCGCTCCGTGCTGAATGAGAACGTCGAGGGTCGCCAGCCGCGCGGCGAGGTTGGCTCTTTCGATGGCACAGCCCGGTCCAAGCGCAAAGGACAAGGGATTCATGCCGCCGATGAGGGTGGCGTTGGGGTCGATTCCCGCGTCGAGCAACGCCGCGACCACCTCGGTTTGGGCGTCCATCGCGGCCTGGCCGAGACTTTGGGAGCTCACGTTCTCGTGGCGGCTGCGCAGGAAGTCGAGGGCGGCCTTCTCCTTCGCGGTCGTGCTGGCCGTACCGGTCGCGGCGGATTTCACGGGCTCGTCGTTCCGCGGCTGATTCGACCTCCAATTGGCCAGCAGCCGGCCGCGGAACTGGATCGCCTTCTGGTCGGCGCTGGCGTCGGCGGCGGCCAGCGCAATGGCTTCGTCGAGCACCTGGGGGCTGGCGTTCAGGGTGCGTAGCAGCATCAGCGCGTCGCAGCGCACGAGGCCGTCCGATTTGCTGCGCGCGACCGCCAGCAGCACCGGCGGCGCGGCCTCGCGCAGATACGCCTTCACCGACGCCGAATTGGCGCTGTCGTGCCGGCCGAGGCTCTCGATCGCCTCGATCAGATCGCGCTGATCCGAGCGATCGGTGGACGTGCGCAGGCGTTCGAGCAGCGGCGCCAGGTCGCGCTCCGGATCCGCCGTACCCTCGAGGGCGGCAGCCTTCGCGTGGCGGATGAGAGACTCGGTGCTGGGCGGCGGCGGCGCCTTGGGCGGCCGTGCGGCGCCGGCGGACGGTGAGGCGAGAAGCCCGAGGACGGAGACGAGCGCGAGGCAACGGATCATCGACACGGCACGAACCTCCTGAATAGACCTGCAGGATGACGCGAATCGCTGGAGAACTTCTTCGGGTGAGGGTGTTTATCTACCAGCCCGCGGCATAGCTGTCAATCGCCGGTCAAGGGTCACAGGGCGCCTGAATCAAGGACGGTCCCAATCCTGCAAGGTCTTAGGAGACGAAGGGAGGAGCTTGGGATGTTGATCGCTCTTCGACGGCTCCCCGTGCTGATGGCTTTGGGAGCCTGGTGGCTCGCCGCGACGGTTGCGCCGGCGGCGGCGCCATGGAAGAAGCTCTCGGACCGCGAGACGCGCTACCTGGAGATGGAGCTGGCGCAGATTCGCAGGCTCCAGAGCCATTTCGAGTGGGTTGGCAACCAGCCGATGGCGGCCGGAGCGCTGGCGGCGGCGGCGCTCGCCGGCCAGGGACGGCCGGATACGCCGCAGCTCCGCGAGGAGGCGGCCCGCTGGGTGGCGGGCGTGCTCGACGGCTGCAAGAAGTGGCACATCAACGAATGCGCCCGCGGCCAGCTGCCGCTGGAGCGGCTGGTGCTCGAATATCCGGATGCCCTGCCGCCGCCGCTACTCGCCCGCCTGCGCAAGGCGGTGTCCAACGCTTCGCCTGCGCCCGGCCCGGGGCAGATCCAGAACCCCTGGGCGTTCGGCGACACGGAGAATCAGC
Organism: Thermoanaerobaculia bacterium; assembly: GCA_035472915.1. Taxonomy (GTDB): domain Bacteria; phylum Acidobacteriota; class Thermoanaerobaculia; order Multivoradales; family UBA5704; genus DATARR01. The sequence continues at coordinate 8,575 of DATIOS010000383.1, read as the reverse complement.
GGATGATCGTCTTGGCCCGCAGTCTGGTGGCCCAGGTGGTGGCCGGCACTCCCGACTCGGAGGATGCCAAAGGTTGGGGAGCCTTCGCCGAGGCCTTTCTGCGTGCTCACGACCGCGACGGCTGGTACGAGGGCGAGAGCCCCGGCTACCTCGCGATCTCGCTGACCGCCCTGCTCCAACTCGCCGATCACGCCCCGCAGGCCGTGGTGCGCGATCTCGCCAAGCGCCAGCTCGACGTTCTCTTCGCCACCTGGGCACAGAAACAGGTGGGCGGCTTTCCCGCGGGAGCGAAAAGCCGCACCAACGGCACCTGGGCGCTCACTCCCCGCAGCTCGCCGTGGGAGGCCTGGGCGTGGCTCGCCGCCGGCATCGGCAAGACGGAGGACATCAACTTCATGGACCGTCCGGAGCTGGCCGTGAGCCGCTATGTGATCCCCGAGGGCGCCGTCCGCCTGCTGACGGAGAGGCGCAAACAGCCGTCCTACGAGATCCTGGAACGACGGCGGATCACGCCGGCGAAGCGCCGGGCGGTGGACTCGGCCCTCTACTCCTGGGCCACGCCGGACTACATCCTGGGCGCCGCGCAAACGGTGGGCAACCTGGCGTTGCGGGTCTCCGGCGGGCAGGAGATCGTGGCGACGCTCTACGCCGAGAGCCCCGAGTTCGCTCCGCTCTACCTCTGGAGCCGGACGAAGCCGACGGAGAGCGACGAGGCGCCAACCCTCGACACTCTCGACCAGGCGGTGGCCAGTCGCAACTTGTTGGTGGCGCGTCTCGACACGCCAGGCCAGGGCCTGGGGCATGCCTATCTGGCACCGCCGTGGTCGAAGCCGGAGATCCTGGAGAACGCCGGCGACGTCGTGGCCTCGCGCTGCGGAGATACTTATGTGGCGCTGGTGACCACTGGAGGTTGGGACGTCGCCGGGGCTCCCGCGCGATTCCCGGACTACTACGGTCCCCCCGAAAAGCCCCACCGCGGCCTTGCCGGCTCGTGGGTGGCGGTGCCCAGGAAGCAGCCGGCGAGCGTCGGCCTGCAGGTGGGACGGCGGGCGGAGGACGGAGATTTCGCCGCCTGGAAGAAGAAGGTGGCCGCGGCGCGGCTGGCGCTCGGCGACGATGGGGAGATTCACTTCACGGCGGCGGGCGGCGGCCGTCTCGACTTCCTCCCCGGCCGGCGGGCCTCGGCGACAGGCAAGGCGCTGGAGCCCGCGGCGTATCCGCGCCTCTCGGCGCCGTTCCTCAGCAGCCCCGTCCCAGGCCGTTGGGCGTTCGACTTCAGCGGCAGCCGTTTCAAATTCGAGCCCTGACACTCCTGTCAAAACGGAAAAGGGGCGCCGGAGCGCCCCTTTTGAGCCACTGCCGATGAACCGGCGGCTTAGAACTTGATTCGCAGACCGAGCTGCGCCAGGCGTTGCTCGCCCTGCAGGGGGTCGCCCGCGAAGGCGGTGGGGTGGGAGCCGATCAACGTGCCGTTGCGCGGGTCGTTGACGTCGTTTGGATTGTTGAAGAAGTCGAGGGTGACGGCGTTGGGGTTCGTCCGGTTGAAGAGGTTGAACACCTCGCCGATCACTTCGAGATTGACGGGACCGACGACGAAGTCCTTCGACAGCCGCAGGTCGAACTGCGAGAAGGCGGGGCCGCGCGCCGAGTTCACGCTGGAGACGCCTGGCGCGAGGTCGAGGGCGAAGCCGTCACCGGTGACGTCTTTCCCAACGACGAGGGTGTACGGGGTGCCCGACCGGTAGCGGAACATTCCGGCGGCGTTGATCCCCCACGGGCCCTGATAAACGGCGCTCAGGGTGATGCGATGCTTCGCATCGGTGTCCAGCGGGCCCGTGCAGGCACCGCACTGCGGATCGAGCGGGTTGACCGAGACGTCGCGGGCGTTGCGCAAGCTGGGCTCATGGCCGACGTCGGTGAGGCGGAACTCGTCGGCACCGGCCAGCACGTTACCGGTCGCCTCCGAATAGGTGTAGAAGCCCAGGATCTCCAGTTTCTGGCTGACGCGGGCGCGGAAGCTGAAGTTCGCGCCCTTGTAGTCCGCGAAACCGTTGCCATACCACAGCCGGAAGTTGCCGAAGTCCGGGAACCGCCGGTGGGCGGCGATATTGTGCGCGGGGTCCGCCGTGGACGGGTCGATGGGGTTGGCACGGAAGCGGTACGGGATGTCGCGATAGTTGATGTTGGTGCCCTCGATGTTGAGCCCCAGCCAGGGAGTCGCCTGCCAGGAGTAGCCGAGGGACGCCGGCCGCGAGTAGGGCGTCGCCAGCGTCGGCGAGGCGATCTCGTTGGGCGGCGGGATGTCGGCGCCGGGAAGCCCATTGGGCGGCAGCGTCTGGCCCGGCCGGAACAAAGTGCCGTCAGAGTTCCGGATGCCGATGTCGCCGGGCTTCTTCTGGACGTTGTAGACGACGCCGTAGTTGGACTGAACCGCCGAGGCCGGGAACAGGATGGTGGCGTTGGTGTAGGGGAAGTCGTAGTAGATGCCCCAACCGCCGCGGATCAAGTGCCGGCCGTCGCCCTTGGCGTCGAAGGTGAAGCCGACGCGGGGCGCCCAGTTGTTCTTGTCGTTCTTCAGCTTGCCGCCCTTGCCGTTCTGGAAGTCCTGCAAATAGAACTCGTTGTACTTGGTTTGCGTCGACAGCTCCTGCCAGATGGGGTTGGAGGTCTGGTTGAGATCGAAGCCGGTCCAGTAGTCGTAGCGCAGGCCGACGTTGACCGTCAGCCGGTCGTTGACCAGGACGTCGTCCTGGAGGAAGCCGCTGTACTGGTTGACGGGCGTCGTGTCGCCGAAGAAGCCACCAAAGAAGGTGATGTCGGTGACCGGCGAGTTGATGTCGTCGGCGGCGAAAGAGAACTGGCCGCTGGTGCCGGTGGTGAAGTCGCCGCCGAGCGTCGGCTCGTGGATGTAGTTGAAGCCGGCCTTGAAGTTGTTGGTGCGGCCGAACAGGTTGCGCGAGAAGCTGAAGTCGTCCTTGTACTGGTACTTCGTCTGGTTCGTGCTCTGCGGCGTGTTGACGTTCTGGCCGCTATGCGCGCCCGAGGGGAAGTAGAGATAGGGAAGACTGGAATCCGCCGTGATGGTGTTGTTGAACTTGGTGTATTGGAAGACGAACTCGTTGAGGCTGTCGGCACCGAGCTGGACGCTGTGGCCGGCCAGCAGGGAGCTGTACTTGTTGTTGACGGTGCCCAGGGAGCTTGGAGTCGACAGCGCGCTGGCGCCGTACTTGTCGGAGTTCTTCTGGTAGCCGTAGCGCACCTGGAGGAACTGTTTCGGCGAGATGTTGGCGGTCAGCTTGCCGGTGAACAGGTCGTCCTTGAACGGCACCGGGACGGACTTGCCGTCCTCGTCGGTGAAGACGCCGGTGTTGACGACGTAGTTGGTCTTGCGGTCGGTCTTCTCATAGGTGGCGAAGAAGTGGACTTTGTCCTTGACGACGGGGCCGCCGAGCGAGGCGCCGTACTGCTTGCGGTCGTAGTCGCCCTTGCCGGCGCCGGCGGCCTTTTCGGATTCCGTCTCCGAGTTCAGGCTGTCCTTGCGGAAGAAGCCCCAGGCGCTTCCCGAGAGGTTGTTGGTGCCCGTCTTGGTGACGACGGTCAGCACGCCGCCCGTGGAGCGGCCGTACTCGGCCTTGTATTGCTGCGTCTGGATGTTGAACTCCTGGACGCTCTCCAGGTTGAAGTTCTGCAACGCGCCGCCGATGGTGTCGTCCATGTTGTCGCCGCCGTCCACCAGGAAGTTGACGTTGCGGCCGATGCCGCCGTTCAACGCCACGGTGAGCTGGCCGGGCTTGGTCGGGTCGGCGTTGTAGGACAGCGAGGTGCCGGGAGCCAGGATCGCCAGGTTGGCGAACTGCCGGCCGTTGAGCGGCAGGTTTTCGAGCTGCTTCTCGCTGACCACGGCGCCGATGGTCGGCGTGGTCTGCACGAGCGGCGCCTCGTCGACGACGGTGATCGACTCCTCCACCGTCGAGGGGCTCATGTCGACCGTCAGCTCGCGCTCGGACGCCACGTTGAGCCGCACCTCCTGGACGGTGACGGTGGCGAAGCCGTTGAGCTCCGCCACGACGGAGTAGACGCCGGGGGGGACCGACGGCAGCCGGAACTTGCCGTCGCTCTCGCTGACGGTGCTGCGGGTGAGGCCGGTGTCCTTCTGGGTGGCGGTGACGGTGACGCCCGGAAGGGGCTTGCCGCTCTTGTCCTGCACTTTGCCGACCAGGTTGGCGCCGCCCGTCTGGGCCATGATTACCGGCACGCACAACAGCGCGGCAACCAGCGCCAGCACGGTGGCGAGGGCGATTTTCGCCCCGAATCTCTCTCGATTCATGATTCGTCTCCTTCTCGTTTGAACGTATGCGATCAAAACCCATTCGCCTCTCGAACGGAACGGAACGCCAAGACTTCAGTGACAGAACGGCCCGGCAAAACCCGCTCACCTCTTCTCAGCCGCCGCTCCCCCCGCCGCACGGCCGGCGAGCCGGGCGAGGAGCTGCTGCGCGGCGCGACGCTGTTCCGCGAACCTCGGATCCCCTTCCGTCGCAGCGAGGAAATCCCGGTAGGCGCTCATCCCCGCGGCGGCATCGCCGGCGAGGTCGAGCGCAATGGCGCGGTTGAGCCGGACTTCATGGTACCTCGGAGCGAGCGACAAGGCACGCTCGAAATAAGGAAGTGCCTCTCGCGGCCTATCGCGCTCCACCGCCAGCGTGCCGAGGCCGTTGAGCGGCTCGGCATAGCGCGGCGCCAGGGCGGCCGATCTCTGGTAGGCCTGCTCGGCGTCGTCGAGCTTGCCCATCGCCTTGAGCACGTTGCCCAAGTTGTTGAGGGCGTGGGCGTTGCGCGGATCGAGCTGGGCGGCCCGTTCGAACTCCCGCCGCGCCAAATCGAGCTTGCCTTCGCCCATCTCCACGATGCCCAGGGTGTTGTGCGGCTCGGGCCGGCTCGAATCGAGCGTCAGGGCGCGCTCGATGGCGCCGCGCGCCGCGGGCAGCCGGCCCGCCTCCTGGAGCGCCGCGGCCAGGTTGTACCAGGCCTCGGGATCGTCGGGCGCATCGGCGGCGGCGCGTTCGTACAGTGGCACGGCCTTGGCGAAATCCCCCCGGTTGCGCCACGCCTCGGCCAGCTTGCCGCGGAAGACCGGATTGGCCGCATCCGCCGCCACCAGGGCTTCGAGCTCTCCCAGGGCGGCCGAATCGCCATCCTGGAGCCGATCGTTGGCCCGCTCGAAGCGTTGGAAAAGGTCGACCATGGTCTTGGGATCGATCCCGCCGGCTCCGCGCTTGCCCGGCGCCGGCTTGGACGTGCCCCCGGCCACATAGCCGAGGCTCGCCAGGCGGGCTCGCGTCTCGGCGGTGTCCGCGGGGTTCGCGGGGCGCGGCGTCGCCACGGCGCCGGCCTCGATCTCGGCAAGCCGCGAGGCGAAGCCTGGAGCCGGTCCAGCCTGGCCGCGATCCAATAAATTGGTCGCCTCCTTCGGGTCCTTGCCAAGGTCGTAGAGCTCGGGCTTCGGCGCCGAGATGTACTTGAGGTCGCGCTTGCGCAGGGCGGCGAGCGGGCTCCAACCGAAGATGGCGGGATACTGGCTCTCGGCGTAGACCTCGCCGGCTCCAGGCTCGCGGCCGGCCAGGATGTCGGGAGACAGATCGCGGCCGTCGCGCGGCCGCACGCCGGGGCCGCGGAAAGTCTTGCCGAGCAGGCCGGCGAGCGTCGGGGCGAGGTCCACCAGGCTCACCGGCGTCCGCACCACGTGCGGCGAGAGTCGGCCCGGCGCCCACAGGATCAGCGGTACGTGGAGCGTCGGCTCGTAGAGGAGCAACCCGTGGGTGAGCTCGCCGTGCTCGCCCAGCGACTCGCCGTGATCGGCGGCCACCGCCACCACCGTCCGCTCGGCGATTCCCCGCCGGTCGAGATCCGCCAGCAGCCGGCCCACCTGCTCGTCGACCTCCGAGATTTCGCCGTCGTAGGGCCGGCCGGGATGGCGGGCCGCCCAGGCCGGCGGCGGGGCGTAGGGGGCGTGGGCGTCGTAGAGATGAACCCAGAGGAAGAACGGGCGGTCGTCCTTCTTTGCCAGCCAGGCGAGGGCGCGGTCCACCACCTCGCGGCCCGGCCGTTCCGCTTCCAGGGTGACGCCGGCCTTCGGATCGCGGGGAATCTCGTCGTCGTAGACCTCGAAGCCGGTCTTGAGACCGAAGCGTCCGTCGAGCACGAAGGCGCCCACGAAGGCGCCGGTGCGGTAGTGGCCGCCGGCGGTCCCAGAGAGCAGAGTGGCGAGGGTCGCCGTCCCCGCCGGCAGCGCGCCGGCGCCGTTGTTGCGCAGGCCGTGGTGCAGCGGCAGCAGTCCCGAGAGGATGGTGGCGTGCGATGGAAGCGTCAGCGGTACGGTGGAAGAGGCGGCGTCGAATCGTACGCCCGCGCTCGCCAAGCCGTCGAGCGACGGCGTCACGGCGTCACGATCGCCGTAGCAGCCGAGATGATCGGCGCGGACGGTATCGACGGTCACCAGCAGCAGATTGGGATTGCGGTCCGCACGTCGCGAGCAGCCCCAAGCGAGAGGCAGGGTGAGGAGCAGGGCCAGCGCGAGGCGTGCGCTCCAGGTTTCCGATTGGCGTCTAAGCAATCAAAATACTACCTTATGGACGTAACTGGCCCGAAGAATAGCGGAATCCGGGGGGAGCGGGAAGGAGGGAGGGGCCGCCCAGTGAGCTACGGAGAGCGGGCGAACTTGGACACCAAGAGCTGCTATGATGGACATGTTGGATGTCCAGGAGGTGTCCGATGAACTGGAAAGTGGCAGAAGCCAAGCAGAGATTCTCGGAAGTTGTCCGAGCTGCCGAAGAGAAGCCTCAGTGGATCTATAACCGGGGCCGCTTAGTGGCTGTCCTGGTTCCTGCCGGCGATTTGGAGCAGTTCCTGGCTTGGCGTGAGCGAAAGGAGCGCACCTCCATCGCCGATGCTTTCTCCGAGCTGCGCAGGATCTGCGCAGAAGAGAATTACGAGCTCGTAACTCCGGAGCGTAGGAATCGCCGGAATCCCTTTGCCGAGAGTCTGCCCTGAGCTTCCTCTGCGACACGAACATCCTCAGCGAGTTGGTCCGACCGAGGCCGAATCCGGGAGTCGTTCTCTGGTGCCGCAGCCAGTCGGACATGTTGATCGCGGCAACGGCCCAGCTTCACGCCCTCACGCTCGTGACCCGAAACAGCGACGACTTCGAAGGATGCGGCATTCCGCAGTTGAGTCCCTTCACCTGATTGGGCGCTGACTCAGCTTCAGGGCTCCGCGGTAGGCCCTGAAATCTTTTCGACCCCAAAGACATCTCCAAAAGCAACTCGTCTGGAAGGAGGGCCAGCATGTTCGAGAGCTTTGAGGAAGGGGAGAGAAGCAGCGGGTTGAAAGGTTTTCTTGCGCGTCATTTCGGACCGGTCGTCTACCTGGACCTCGCGGAAGCGGGGATACGGCAGATCGGGGTTGTCTTCATGGTGCTCTCCGCATTGACAGGGGTCGTCGGCTTGGTTGCCTTTCAGAAGGCAACGCCTTTGGTCGGCGCGCTCATCCTGGCCTTCATCGCCTTCATGCTTTACCTCACCAAGAGCCGCACCTCGGCCGTATTCCTGTTGGCCTTCTCCTTGCTCAACGCCCTGCTCACCTTCCCCGCAATCCTCCCCTGGGTCTGGGTCCTCTTCTCGGCCCGCGCAATCCAGTTGACGTTCGGGTATGTCCGCCTGAAGAAGATGCGGGTGGAGGTGCTGACCGCGTTGGAATAGCAGGCCGATGCCCGGGCGTCCCGCGTGTCCTTGTTGTCTTGGGTCCTTTGGGGCCCTTGGATTCTCAACCGTGAGCCGCAAGCAAACGGGCGAGATGCTTGGCGTCGATGTTGCCGCCAGACACCACCACCGCGACCGGACGGCCGTCGGGAGTGAGCAGGCCGCAACGCAATGCGGCGGCTGCAACGGCGCAGGCGCCCTCGGCCACGACCTGGTCTTCGGGAACGCCCCGCAGCGGCGTCGGTAGAAGCTGCCGCCGGATGCGCTCGCGCGCGTTCTCGATCTCGGCCAGTGTCAGGAGGCGTTCGTCGTCCACGGTCGGCTCTCGTTCCCCGGGCTGGCGTTCAATCCCATAGGTAGCGTTCGTCAAACTCGGCAGGCCAAAGTAAGGCTACCGGCTCTCTCGGTAAAGATACCGAGCCCCGCAGTATCGATACCGGCTCTCTCGGTAAGCATCGGCGGGCCAAAGTAAGGATACTGGGTTTCTCGGTAAGGATACCGAGTCCCGCGGTATCGGTACCGTGCCTCTCGGTAAGAATCGGCGGACCAAAGCAAGGATACCGGCTCTCTCGGTAAGGATACCGAGCCCCGCGGTATCGACACCGGGTTTCTCGGTAAGCATCGGCGGGCCAAAGTAACGATACCGGCTCTCTCGGTAAGGATACCGAGTCCGGCGATATCGATGCCGCGTCTCTCGGTAAGCATCGGCGGGCCAAAGCTTTGCGGCTCAGTTCACTTTTTACATCTTTTACCATTTCGCAATTATTATCCACCGAATCCATTTCAAAATAGGCAATCCTGCATGCACCACTTGCAGG
>DATIOS010000382.1:0-4346 GCA_035472915.1 Thermoanaerobaculia bacterium | reverse complement strand
TAGGCGAGTCCGGCACCGGCGACGTCCGGAATCTTGAGCTCCGCATCGTTCTGAAGCGAGAAAGGAAAGGGTGACGCCGGCCCGGACACGAAGTCGGTCTTGCCCTTGACCTTCGCTCCCTGGCGATAGAAAAGGCCGGCGGAAAGCTGTTCGGACACCCGCCAGAGCATGCCCGCATTGGCGGTCACGTCGCTGCCGTGGATTGACGTGTTGCTCGTCGAGAAACGGCGCTCCGGCAGGAAGGAAACCGTGCCGAAGAAGCTCTCCTGCGAGCTGTCGTCGGGAAAGAAACCCGCGGATCTGGTCTTCAGGGAGGCCTCGGAGAAAACGATCCCCAACCCAAAGCTGAAGTGATCGTTCATCCGCCAGCCCGCAGCCATCCCCGCGGTAACCACATCGAGGTCGACAGACTCCTGGATTGCCGGAACGCGGTCGAGAAAGCCATCTTCCTCATCGGTGACGAAGATGCCCTGGGACGAGGCGTGCTCCCGGAACTTCGCCAGCTGGTGCCCGTAGACCGCAAACGACCAGCGGCCCTTGGGGATCACGACCGACGCAAACGACGGTCCGAACACCCGGCTATGGTCCCTGCCGAACAGGATATCCCGGCGGGTGTCGATTCCCTCGCCCGTCGGCTCGCCTGCTCCGCGTCCGCCGGCGATGAACGAAGGGGACCGGTTCCACAGCCGCGCCTCGAACGACACCTCGGGCCTGGTGAGCTGCACGAGGCCGGCCGGATTGGCATAGGCCGCGGTGGCGTCGTCCGCCAGGGCCGCGAAGGCCCCGGCGAAACCGAGGCTGCGGGCGCCGGGATTCGAGAAGCTGAAATCAAAGCGCGGTATCGTCACAGGCTGCGCCCCCGCGCCCGCGGCGGCAAGAATCTCCAGGCAGACAGCCGCTACGACGAGGCGAATCCTGTCTCGATGCATGCGATTCTCCTAAAGAGAAAAGACTAGCACGCGATCAGGGTCAAACCGCTCGGCGCCAAGCGCTGGGAGCTTCGCGCGGCGGTTGATCTCTTCATCCGAGAAGGCCGGATCTGACCCAAGGTGTCCTTGACAGAAGGACACCTTGGCGAACAAAGTATGACCATGCCTCTCCACCCGGTCCTTCTCGAGAAGCTCAACGCCGCGCTTGCTCCGACTTTGCCCCCACCGCTCAACCGGCTTTTTCATGCGATCTCGCCGTGAGACATTGAAAAACGCCGTTGAACAATGTTTCAAGCCGTAAAGGTTTGTTTAACCGGCTTGAACAATGTTTCACGGGAAGAAAATCTGTTTCAGGCCGTCCCCGGCTGAGCTCCGGGAATTAGCGGCCATCACGGGGAAACGGGGAGTTTGAGCCGCTCCAGGGCTGAAGCACGCCGCCGCAGGGTGAGTTTGCGGGAGATAAGCTGAATCAGGGCGCGGACGAGCCGAATAGCGACCGTCCGGGATCGGCCCGGGAATTTCCAGGGGGCGGGCAATGCGCTCTCGCCCGGAGCCTCGTTTCATCAGAACTGCAAGAAAGCGCTTGTGCTAACACGTGTTTAAATAATATTCAAGGACGTCAACCTGTTCTGCTTTTCCGCCAAACTATGTTAACTTCACGGCTAGCACTCCCAGCGGCCTTCGGAGGCTGAACGATGCAGAATACTTTCTCCATCTTGGTGAGTAGACGTCCGGGTCTGCTCGCTCAGATCGTCTCGGCGCTGGTGCGAGAAGGTTGCAAGCTGGAACGCCAGGCGGTTTCCCAAGCCGACGACCCTTCGCAGCAGCGCTTCACAGTCACCGTCGACGGACCCGAAGCGGTCGTCAACAACTTGCCGCGCCTGCTTTTCCGGTTCGGCGACGTAGAGAACCAAACGGACGGCGCCGCGGCGGCCGAGCCGCAGCGGGCGGACGTGGAGGCGGCGGCGCAGGAGATCGTCGCCGCCTTCCCCGACGTAGCGGAGCGCGTGCGCGCCCTTGCCCGCTCGCTGCCCGCGGCGGTGCGCACCGAGACCCTCTCGTCGCTGGGCGAGCGCCTGGGCCGTCGCGAGTTCCAGCGCAACTACGCGCTCGGCAGCCCCTTGCCGCTCGAGCAGGCGCTGCGCCGGATGGTGCTGCCCGCCGTCCGCCAGCTCGCCAAGGTGGAGCTCGAAGGCTCCGCGCTCCGGCTCCCCACCTGCCCCTTCTGCGCCGCGCCGCGCGCCGAGGCTCCGGGTTGTGAGTTCCTGGCCGGCTTCGCGCGCGGCCTGCTGCATGCGTCGCCGGCCACGGCCGGCACCGTAGTCCGCGAGGCGCGCTGCCGCGCCACCGGCGACCCTTTTTGTGAGTTGGTGTTCGTTGCCGCTTGAACCGCCCTGCAATGGCCACTGCCCAGGAGATGCAATGACATGGTCATGACCCACACTTCCTACGACCCGTTGCTCGTCGCGCTGTCCTACGCGATCTCGGTCTTTGGCGCCTTCACGGCGCTGCAACTCGCCGTCGCCATTCCGACGGCAAAAGGCACCGCGCTCTGGGGATGGGTGGTGGGGGCCGCGGCGGCGATGGGCGGCGGAGCCATCTGGTCGATGCACTTCATCGCCATGCTCGCCTTCCGCATGCCGATGAAGGTGAGCTACGACCTCAGCCTCACCCTGGCCTCGCTCGTTCTCGCCATGCTCGTGACCGGAGCCGGCCTGTTCATCGTCGGCCGCGGCAAGCCGTCCTTTGGGCGCCTTCTGGGCGGCGGCACCTTGACCGGGCTCGGCGTCGCCACCATGCACTACACGGGAATGGCGGCCATGCAGATGCCGGCGCGAATCAGCTACGAGCCGGTGCTCTTCGGCCTGTCGCTGGTGATCGCCGTCGTCGCCTCGTCGGCGGCCCTCTGGCTCGCCTTCAACCTGCGCGGCAATCTGCAGCGCTTCGGCAGCGCCTTCATCATGGGTGCGGCAGTGTGCGGCATGCACTACACCGGCATGGCGGCGGCGCGCATCACCCCCGATTATCAGCACCCACCGGCCGCCGGCTTCGGCATGGAGACCGGGGACCTCGCGTTGTCGATTTTCCTCTTCACTGCGGTCCTGCTCGGTGTCGCCCTGAGCGTAGCGCTCAGGCGGTCGAGACAGGTGATGGAGCTCGAGGCCTGACGCCGGCCTGCTGTCTGGAAGGAGCTTGTGAAACATGATGTCGCCCGTCACTATTCTGATCGTCGATGACAGCCCCACCGATCGCGCCCTGCTACAGGAAGCACTGTTGCCCAAGGGCTTCCGCCTGCTCTCCGCCAACGACGGCGACGAAGGCCTGGAAACGGCACGCCGCGAGCACCCGAACCTGGTGCTGCTGGACGTCATCCTGCCGCGCCGGAACGGCTTCCAGGTCTGCCGCCAGCTCAAGACCGACGAGGGCACCCGGGATATCAAGGTCGTGCTGGTGACCAGCAAGACGCAGCCCTCCGATCGCTTCTGGGGCATGAAGCAGGGCGCCGACGAGTATTTGACCAAACCGTTCACGCCCGAGGAGCTGCTGCTCGCGGTGGAGCGCCACCTCGTACCCGCGGAGCGCCACGCTTGATGGGATGGGCGGCAAGCCCGGCGTGAGGGGATTGGCGTGACGCTCGACGAGTTGCTGGCGGACCTGGACGGCGAGGTGCTGCGCACCTGGGGCAGCACCTGGAGCAACGGCAACGGGGCCGCAGGCGCGCCGGCGGCCTTGGCGGTGCCGGCAAATGGCCACGAGCGCTGTCTGCTCGTCACTCTCCACGGCCGCCGCTTCGCCGTGCCCTCTCGCGCCGTGCAGGCGGTGAGCGAGCTGCCGCCGGTCAGCGCCGTACCCTTTTCCCCGCCCTGGCTGCGCGGCGTGGCCCGAGCGGCAGGCGGGGTGGTGGCCGTCGTGGATCTCGCGCGCCTGCTTTCGCCTGAGGCAGCGCCCAGCTCTCCCGAGGAGACGGCGCGCGAAATCATTCTGGTGGTGAAGGCGAGCGACGCCGATTTCGACGCCGGGCTCGCCGTGCGCGGCATCGCCCGGCTGGTTTCCCTGTCCAGCGCGCCGGGGCGCATTCCCGGGAGCGGTGAGATCGACGCCGTCGCCGGACTGGTGCCTGATCCCACCGGCGCCGATCTCCCACCGGTCGCCGTCCTCGACGTCGACCGGCTGCTCCGCGGCATCCGCAAAGAGCTCGACGCATGAGCGTGGACCGGAGGCTCGACCCCGAGCTGCTCGCCGGTTTCCATCAGGAAGTCGACGGCTACCTGCCGGTCATCAGCCAGGGCCTCGCGGCCTTCTCTCGGCTAGGCGATCCGGACAGCCTGGTCGAACCGCACCGTCTGGTGCACACGATCAAGGGGACGGCCTCCCTGCTCGGCCTGACGGAGCTGACAGAGACGGCCGGGCAAGGGG
>DATIOS010000381.1:0-7935 GCA_035472915.1 Thermoanaerobaculia bacterium | reverse complement strand
TGACCGGCTCCTCCCGATTCCGGCCCTCTGGAGCGCGGCTACGCGGTGGAGATCTACGGCGACGAACGGGGTGGCCAGAAAGCGAAAATACCGGGTATCTACGGTGATGAACGGGGCGGCCAGAAGGCGAAAATACCGTAGAGGCAGGATTTTTGGACCATCCCATGCCCCGCCAAAGTGACACGCTGAACGCGATTCACCCGCCGAACCGAAGAGCTCTGCGGAATCTCCATCTCACTTCCCTCGACGATGTCTGGAAGGAGATCGGCAAGGATGTGAAGAAGGGTTTCGACCCGCTCGTTCAGGCCGGTGTCGACCGCTCTTATTTGATTCACGATCTGATGGCGAGCGCCGTCCACGACGCCGACGAGAAGGGCGCCTCCTGGCCGCGCCGCCACTTCCTGGACCTGGTCATCGCCGCGGCGGCGATCGGGCTGACGGCCCTTCTGGTCTGGGCCATCCCGCGGGCCCCGTCCGTGGGGATCGCCCTCCGCGACCTGCGAACCGGCGAACGGGTGAGCACGGACTCCCTGTACGGCGCTGATCCGGACAAGATCGCGGACCGGCGGCTGACCCGGGACGTGCCGCGGGGCGGCTACGTCCGGTCCGAGTGGCTGGCACCCGTCCCGGCCCTGGGGGATCAGGAGTTGCGGGGTCGCTTCCGGATGTCGCTCCGCCTCCATGCCGAGGATCTCCGCCTCCTGCCGGCCCTCCCCGCCCGCGCCTCCCTGGCCATCTCCGCCGGGGGCCAGGGACCGCCGCGGGGCCTGCTCCTGCATGAGATCCCCATCCTGGCGGCCGAAAAATCCGGCGACGCCGCCACCCTCGACGCCGCCTTCACGGACGGCGAGCTCCAGAGTCTTCTCCCCCTCCTGCCCCACGCCGAGATCCGGGTGGTCCGCCGGGCGCCGTGACAGGGGACGCCGCGGATGGAGATCTAGGGTCCCTTTCGAGTCACCGCCGCGCGTGCCGCGGGCGGCGGGTTCTTCTGCTCCAGCAGGTAGGCGAGAAGGTCGGCCGCGTCCTGCAAGTTGATCAGGCTGGAATAGTCCGGCATGGCGCTGGGCGTCTGGCAGGGGACGCCCCCTTGGCATTCAGGCGCGATGAAGGCGTCCGGTTGGAGGATCGACTCATAGATGTACTGCGGCGCCGCTTTGCCTTTGATCCGGCTCGCCGCCACGACGCCGATATTGCCCAGGTGGGGGCCGATGTTGTTGGTGCCGGGCACGTGCGGATCGCCGTGGCAGGCGCTGCAGGCGTAGGTCTGCTCGTAAAGCTCGGCGCCCCGCTCGGAATTGGCGATGGGCAACAGGAGCCGCGCGTCGGTGGGAAGGTTTTCGCCTCCCCGCGGCCGCAGGTGATAGTGCTCGGGAGCCTCGGGAATGGGGAAGTACGCCGTCTTGTGCCCCCGCTGCCACTTCATCAGCAGCTTGCCGTGGGGCTTGGTGGTGTCGAGGTCGAAGTGGAGCGCTGTGTTGAGGGTCTGCCCCGGCCCCAGTGTCGCCTCGCCGACCACGGCGCCGATCGGCGGCAGATCCCGACCGATCTCGGGGACGAGGTAGAACTCCTCGCCGTGGAACTCCCGGGGCTTGCTGGCGCGGTTGCGCAGAGCCATGTGCAGGGTCACGCGCTGCATGCCGGGCCCCGGCAGATCGGGCATCATCGAGGTCGGCTTCTGGAAGTTCGTCCCGTGCTCCATCTGGTCCTCGACCCAGGTCGCATCCTCGAGCCGCATGTCGAGGTCGTCGAACATCGCCTCGCGCACCGGAATGCGGTGGGCCGCCCGCAGCACCAGCCCCCAGCCGACGGCGGCGAGGGCGACGGCGCCGAGGAAGATCAGGACGCCGGGCTGGATCAGCCAACGGCGGGCCTCGCCGCGCAAGCGGCGCTCGTGCAGCGTCCGGCGCCGCTGGGCGCCGCGCCCGGCTTCGGACGATTCGGTCGGTTGGCTCATGGCCGCTCAGCTCCTTCCCCCAGCGCTGCCACCGTGGCGCGAATCCGGACGGTGCCGGCGCGCTCGAAGTGCAGGGTCAACGGGATGCTGCCGCCGGCGGCGGCGAACATCCGGGGCGCCATCAGCATGATGTGCTTCCCCCCGGGCTGGAGCTCGAGCTTCCCCCCGGCGGGGACCTCGAAGCCCTCGGGGTGCGCCACCATTTTCATCACGCCCTTCTCTTCGCGGCTCTCGTGGGGCTCGGCGGCCTCGGCCGCGGCAGACTCGACGCGCAGCAGGCGGTCGCTCCGCGTGCCGCGGTTGACGACGGTGAGGTAGACCGCCCCCATGCTGGGCGTGAGGGTGGCCCGTGCCTGGCGCACCTCGAGCTCGTTCGCCGCGGGACCGGCAGGCGTCTCTCCGGCAGCACCTGCGGTCGGCACGGTCTTCGCCTCGGAGCCGGCCACCGACGCGGCGCTTTTTTCCCCAGGCGCCTCGGCGGGCTTGCCGCAGCCTCCCGCCGCCAAGGCGAGAGCCAAGCCGGCGATCCCAACCCCTACCGTCACGATCCTTCTGGTCAGCGCCGGCATGCGTCCTCCTCAGGTCGTCAGCAGCGTCTCGATGTCCGGCAACATTTGATTGATCGAGGCACTGGGCGGGAACTTGAGCCGCAACTGTCCCCGGCGATCGATGACGAAGAAGGTGGCGGTGTGATCCACGAAGTAGTTGCCAACCGCTTCAGCCCCATCCTTCGGCGCCCCGTACTGCACCGTGAGCTCGAAGCTCTTGGCCACCACGTTGAGCGCTTCCGGCTCGACGCGCACGCCGTAGAAGCGGCGGTCGAAGCTCGGCACGTACATGGCCAGCTTGTCGACCGTGTCGCGCTGCGGATCGACGGAGACGAAAACCACCTCCACGTCCTTGGCTTGGGCTCCGAGCCGGTTGTAGAGCTGCTTCATCTTGGCGAGGGTGAACGGACAGACGTCGGGGCAGTAGGTGTAGCCGAAGAAGACCACCGCCACCTTGCCGCCGTGGTCGCTGAGATGAAAGGGTTTGCCGTCCCAGTTGACGCCGGCGAGCGGCGGCGCCTGGCGGACCGGCTCCACGACCTGGCCGTGGAAGGTCGGTGAGCGGGCACAACCCAAGGTGAACAGCAGCGGTAAGGCCGCCGCCAACACCGCCGTACCTGCGCGACCCAGCTTCACACCCATCGTTCTCCCCCTGGGATCTCACGATCCCGGCTTCAAAACAGCATGTCGAGCGTCAGCGCCACGAAGTCTAGCCGCCGCCCGCCCTTATTTCAACCCGTCAGCATCTTTACCTATGTTTGTCCCGCTCTCGGCATGTTGAAGCACTCACACCTGTAGAGTCAACTTGCGATAACTCTTCTAGAGGCTCTCCAGAGCAGCGGCTGTCTAGCCGTGCCGACCGTTGGGTTGGCCGGTTTTTGTAGTGCCGTTTGAAGGAGGTCGACGCAGTCGGGGCGGAGCGCTGCCTGGAGTGTCGTACGCCTGTTTGCGGTCCGGGCACAGGCTTTGTGTCAGGTGTGCCCTGTGGGCACTCCGTAAAATCCCCCCAGCCTCCTTCACCCCAGCCTTGTCGGGTCGCCTTTACGTGGAGGCGGCCCCTCTTTCACCGGCCCCTTGGAAGGCCATGTAAGGAGGAGGTTTGGCATGGAGCAACTTGGAATCGTAGGAAAACCCGAGGGAAAACATCAAAGCAGGCTCAGCTGGCCGCGCCTGGCGGTGCTGCTGTCCCTCGCCGTCGTCGCCTGGGAGTACCTGCTCAACGCGGCGATGAACACCGTCGACTGGAATCTGACCGGCGTCGCGGCCCACGTGGCCTTGGACGTCGCCATGGTGCTGCCGGTGATGGCGATCGCCCTGGCCGCCGGGCTGTGGCTGGCCCGCCGGTTCCGCATGGAGAGCAGTCAGTGGGCCGGCTTGCTGGGCATCGCCGGCCTGGTGACTCTGGTGTTCCTGTTGGGGATGCTGCCGATCCTCAGCACCCGGGACATGGTTCACGAGTGGATGGGCAACACCTATGGGCTGTCGCTGGCCCAGGCCCAGGTCACCCCGGCGCGCAGCGGCGCCGCGCTCAAGGAGTCGCGCCAACTCTGCTCTTTCGGGGCGCTCAGCAATCCGAGCCTCGCCGGGGCGCTCGGCGATAGCCAGATCCCGGTCCTGTACCGGATCCAGACGGGCGTCAACGCCCTCCTCATCCAGCTCGCGGCGCTGCTGCCGCTGCTCCTGCTGGGACTGTTCGCCCGCTTCCGGGCCGAGTTGCCGCAGACCGACGTCGCGCGCTACCTGGCCGTCCTGCGCTGGTGGAACCGGCCGCTGCGGCTCGGCTCCCTGGCCGCCGTCGCGCTGCTGGGAATTTGGTACGGCAGCGGCATCACCGACACTTACGCGCAGACCTCCGTCGTCGCCGAAAGCGACACGCTGCCCTTCAACGCCTGCACCGACGGCGGGCCGGTCAAGTCTTTCGACATCCACGCCATCAACGTCGACATCACCTTGAACCGCTACTTCGATCACGCGCCGGGCTTCATGTACGCCCTGGCCGCGAACATCCCGGCGATCCGGGCCTTCGAATCGTCGCTGGCCACCACCCGCGAGGCGCTCCGCGCCGCCAACGACGTCAACCTGAACGTTCCCGGCGGCACCCGGGTGACCCCGGGCCTGCGCAAGGACCCGATCCAGCCGCTGGTCATTCGCGCCAACCTCGGCGACTGTGTGCGCATCCACTTCACCAACGACATTACCACCGACAACCAGCCCGCCTCGCTGAGCGTCCTCGGCCTCTCGCACACGGTCGGGAACGGGGGCGGCCGGGTCGGCGTGAACCCGATCACCTACGCGGTGCCGGGGGGCTCCGTCGACTATGAAATCCCGATCCCCAAGGATTCCGCTGCCGAGCGCGCCTACTCCTTCTCCGACCATGGCTCCGGCAACTCGAACCTCAACGCCCTGGGAGGCCAGCTGGCGCACAACGAGTTCCGCGAACGCCAGGGCATGGGGCTGTTCGGCGCCCTGGTGGTCGAGCCCGCAGGCTCGACCTATCTCGACGCCGAGACCGGCCTGCCGCTCGACACGGTGACCGGCAGCTCCTGGGAGGCGATCATCATCGATCCCAACCTGGCCCACCGGCCCGACGGCAAGAGCTTCCGCGAGTTCATCGTCATGTACCACGAGCTCGGCCACGAGAACTTCCGGGCGGCCTTCGACTTCACGGGAGTGATCCTGCCGCACCTCGACACGGCGGCCTTCTCCGGCGTCTACCGGCTCGGCCTGCGCTGCATCAACTACCGCAGCGAGCCGTTCCGCCGCCGCATCGAGTTCAATAACATCGTCAACGGCCCCGCCGGCGTCATCGGCAACATCAACAACGGCAAACCGCTCGGCTACTCGTCGTACCCGTTCGGCGATCCGGCGACGCCGATGCCCCGCTCCTACCTCGGCGAGGCGACCAAGACGCGGATCGTGCACGCCGGCGCGGAGGTCTTCCACGTGCACCACCTGCACGGCGGCGGCATCCGCTGGCGGCGCAACCCCAACGCCGATCCCAACAACACCTTCTGGAGCGGCCTCACCAAGGTTCCGAAGCAGGAAATCACCTCGGTCCACCTCGACTCGCAATCGATCGGACCCGGCGCCAGCTACAACCTGGAGCACGAGTGCGGCGCCGGCGGCTGCCAGCAGGTGGCGGGCGACTTCCTCTACCACTGTCACATCGGCCACCACTATGTTGGCGGCATGTGGTCGTTCTGGCGTGTCTTCGACACCATCCAGACGGCGGCGAACGACCTCCAGGGCCATGCGCTCTACGTCGAGCCGCGCCTTTTTCAGGCCGACAACGTGTTCTCCAACAGCGAAGCGCCGTCCAACCTGCCGCCAGCGGCGGGAGTTTCGGCCGGCAGCCTCATCGGTGTCCAGGTCGACTGGAACCGCACCATCGTGGCCGACAGCTCCTTCACCAACCCGTTGACCCAGGTCAAGCTGAGCGACTGGGTCACCGGCCAGCTCCCGCCGCAGGGCGCCCGCCTGGACACCAACGACGCCACGGTCTGGGACTGGACGTCGACGGGAACCGGAGCGACCTACAAGATCTTCGGCGAGCCGGAGGAAACCCGGCCGATGGCCAACTTCACGTCGCCCACCCCCGGGGTGAGGCCGGAAGTGCTGTTCAACTCGCGCAACGGCCGTTACGCCTGGCCCCCCTTCCGCACGCACGCCGCGGCGCGGCCGCCGTTCACGCCGCGCCACACCGGGGCCCCCTGGTTGGGAGAGCAGATGATCCCCGGCCGCATGGACGGCCTGTGCGCCAACAACTTCGTCCACGACGGCGTGAGCGTCGGCTTGAAGGCGCAGCGCTTCTATCCGATCAGCGCCATCGCGCTGCCCATCCAGGTGGCGAAAGCCACGCCTCCCGCGGTGCCCGGCGGTGCGCCGGCCGGCCTGACCGGAGGTGTCGATCCCAACGGCGAGATCTTCGTGCTCAACGAGAACAAGGCCGACGTCCGCGCCGGCTTGAAGCCCGCGGAGCCGCTCGCCATCCGCTCCAACGTCGGCGACTGCGTCGAGGCCATCCTGACCAACGAGATCCCCGACTCGGCGCTCAACAACAACTTCTCCAAGGTCAACATCCACAGCCATTTCGTGCAGTTCGACACGCAGGCGTCGGACGGCGTCATCACCGGCTTCTCCTACGAGCAGGCGGTACGGCCGTACGCCACGGAAAACCGCACGCTCACCACCGCGGCCAACCCGCTCGGCTCGACCCTCAAGGTCACCAACGTCAACCGTCTGCGGCCGGGAATCTGGATCGGCATCGGCCTCGGCGAGGGCACCTGCGGCAGTATCCTGGGCCAGCCTTTCCCCTGCACGGAGATCCGCAAGATCACCTCGGTCACGGCTCCCGACACCATCACCCTCGACCTGCCGCTCCTGCTGAGTCATCCGGCAGGCCAGGCGGTGGGCGTCGAGTTCGTGCGCTACGACTGGTACCCTGACGTCGACTTCGGCACCGTCTTCTTCCACCAGCACGTCGACTTCAAGGACTGGGACCACGGGCTGTTCGGCGCCCACATCGTGGAGCCCAAGGGCTCGACCTACCACGACCCGGTGACCGGCTCCGAGATCCGCTCCGGCACCCTCGCGGACATCCACGTCAACCCGCTGTTCGACGGCGAGCCGGTGGCCTCGGGCGTCAACGGCTCGTTCCGCGAGTTCATGCTCTTCCTGCACAACGAGAACCCCGTCGTCGGCCAGTTCCAGTTCGGCGGCGGCACCATCAACCTGCGCGCCGAGCCCTGGTCGCTGCGTCCGGGCGATCCGGCCTACCGCTTCTCGTCGGCGGTGTACGGCGAGCCGTTCACGCCGCAGGTGCGAGCCTACGCCGGCGATCCGGTGGTCTTCCGCGGCCTCGGCCTGGTCGACAAGGTGGGCGGCATCCGGGTGACCGGACACCGCTTCAACATCGAGCGCCAGAACGCCAATTCGGACCTGCGCGACGCGTCCTTCCTCGGCATCTCCGAACGCTACGACCTGTCGCTCGAGGGCGGAGCCGGCGGGCCCAAGAAGTTCCCGGGCGACTACCTGTACTACTCCACCCTGACCAAGGACTTCCAGTCCGGCGCCTGGGGGCTGATGCGCGTCTTCGACCA
This sequence comes from Thermoanaerobaculia bacterium, assembly GCA_035472915.1. Taxonomy (GTDB): domain Bacteria; phylum Acidobacteriota; class Thermoanaerobaculia; order Multivoradales; family UBA5704; genus DATARR01. Next base: position 334 of record DATIOS010000381.1, on the reverse strand, counting down.
GCAACAGGCGAATCTCCAGGCGTTGCCCAACAAGGGATATCCCCACGGCAGCTCGGGCTTCCCGGCCATCGCGGCGGGCTCCGGCCTGCCCCAACCGTCGCTCACCGACGGACCGGGCAACGGCTGCCCGTCAGGTGCGACGCGGCGGACCTACAACCTGGCGATCGCCGACACCACCATCATCTACAACGACCTGCTGCCCACTCCGGCGACCCCGGGCGAGGCCGGCACCGCCTACTTCCTGAACGGCGATCCGATCACCAACACCCGGACGCCGATGGTCGTCCGCGTCAACAAGGGGGAGTGCCTCCAGGTCAACCTCACCAACCTCCGC
>DATIOS010000380.1:0-16719 GCA_035472915.1 Thermoanaerobaculia bacterium | reverse complement strand
TCCGGAGACTCCCAGCTCAGTGGCTTTCTCCACCAGCCAGGAGGCCCGCTCCAAGCGGCAGGTGGGAACCAGCATCTCGAGCCGGAAGGCCGGCTCGTGGCTCGGCGCCGCCCCTCCCAGGGTGACAGCGGCGGAAGTGCGATCCACCCGCGCCACCTTTCCCCACCGCGCCTGGCCGCGGCCGTCCACTACCCGGAGGACCTCCCCCGCCTCCACGCGGCGGGCGCGGAACAGGTGCCGGTAGGAGTCGCCCTCCACCTTGACCTCGGGGAGAGCGAAGGCCCCAGGGTCGACGAGAAGGGTGATCATGCCGCCGGCTCCTTCCTTTAGATAGGGGACTCGTAGATAGGGGACTCGAGCGAGGACACCCGGAAAGCGACCCAGTCTCCGGCGGTCCGGCGGTCACGCTCCGCGAATCCCAGGCCATGCATCCGGTCCAGGACCTGGCGCCCCCTCTCGGCGAGGATACCGGAGAGGATGACCTCCGCCGCCGGCCGCAGGAGTCCGACCAGCCCCGGCATCTCGGGGAGGATCTGCTCCGGCACCACGTTGACCATGGCAAGGTCGAACAGGGGACGCTCGCGGATCGCGCTCAAGCGGCCTGCGAAAAGGCGCGGGTGGAGAGCGTTGAGGACGCTGTTGTCCCGGGCGTGGAACGGGGACGCGGGGTCGACGTCGAAGCCCACGACCGAGCGGGCGCCACGGAGCAGGGCGGCGAAGGCCAGCACGCCCGTGCCGGTGCCCACGTCGAGCACTCGCCGGCCCGCCACCTCGGCGTCCTCCAGCAGCTCCAGGGCGAGCGAGGTCGACTCGTGGCTGCCGGTGCCGAAGGCGGCGCGGGCGGGAAGGCGCAGGAGAGAGCGGCCGGCAGGGAGCTCCTCCGGCGGCTCGCCGGGCTCGCGAGGATCCAGGAACAGCGTCCGTCCCACGGGGAACGGGCGAGCCCGCTCCCGCCAGCCGGCAAACCAGTCGGCATCCTGCAATACCTCGTCCGCCGCCAGCTCGACTCCCGCCGGAAGCTCGATCTCCAGGTCATCGTCTCCCGCGGGAAAATAGGCTTCCACGCGAAGCCGGCCATCGCTTCCCGGCAGGGCCTGCATGCCCTGCGTACCGGCGAGCCACAGCTCGCTCACCAGCGCGTCCTCGTGATCGGGAAGGAGGCGATAGGAGAGCCGCCGATAGGCCATCCTAGGCGAAGAGGTCCTTGACCCGGTCGAGCACCGTGCGCTCCTCTTTCACCGAGATGCCGCCGATCTCGGCCAAGCGGCGGAGGATCTGGATCTCTTCGGGGTTGAGGTCGCGCGGATGCGGCACGGCGACCTCGACGGTCACCACCTGATCGCCGCGGCCGCTGCCATCCAGGCGGTCGATGCCCTGGCCGCGGAGGCGGAAGTCGCGGCCGTGGGCCGTGCCCGCCGGGATGTCGAGCGGCGTCTTGCCATGCAGGGTCTCGACCTCGACGGTCGTCCCCAAGACGACCTGGACGTAGCTCAAAGGCAGGCGCGAAAGCACCGTCGAGCCGTCGCGGCGGAAGTGCTTGTGGGGGCGGACCTGGAGGACCACGTAGAGGTCCCCCGCCGGGCCGCCGCGCCGGCCGTTCTCGCCCTCGCCGGAGAGGCGGAGACGGGCGCCCGTGTCCACGCCGCCGGGAATCTTGACGGAGATCGAACGCTCCTTCTCCACCCGCCCCTCGCCCCGGCACTCGGAGCACGGGTCGGAGATCACCCGCCCCTCGCCCTGGCATTGTGGGCAGGTGCGGGCGACGGTGAAAAAGCCCTGGGTGAAGCGCACCTGGCCGCGGCCGCCGCAGGCCGAGCAGACGGCGGGGGCCGCGCCGTCGGCGCTGCCCGAACCGCTGCACCGGGAGCACGTCTCCAGGCGCGGAATGCGCAGCATCGTCTCGGTGCCGAAGGCCGCTTCCTCGAAGGTCAACGTGAGGTCGTAGCGCAGGTCGGCGCCGCGGGTCATGCCGCCGCTGCCGCCGCCTCGCCTTCCCCCGAAGCCGAAAATGTCGCCGAGGATGTCGGAGAAGTCGGCGAAGATGGTCGGATCGAAGCCGCCCGCACCGGCGCCGGGAACTCCCTGGTGGCCGAAGCGGTCGTAGCGCGACCGCTTCTCCGGGTCGGAGAGCACGGCGTAGGCCTCGGCGGCCTCCTTGAAGCGCTCCTCGGCCTCCTTGTCGCCGGGATTCTTGTCGGGATGGTCGCGGACCGCGATCTTGCGGTACGCCGATTTTATTTCCTGCTGGCCAGCGGTCTTGCCGACCGCCAACACCTCATAGTAATCGCGCTTGGCCATTCCTTCTTCCTATCTTGTGGATCAGCTGGAGCCGCCCGCCCGCGTCAGCATGATGTCGGAAAGAGTGCGGGAAACGGCGCTCAGGTCGTAAATCGCGGCCTCCAGCTCGGCCCGCAGCTCTTGATTGAGTGCCATGCGGGCCTGCAGCAGCGCCTCGTGGATGCGCTTGACGTCCGCCTCCTTGAGCATGTCGCGGAACTGGCCGAAGACCCGCTCGTTGCTGTAGATCAACCCTTCGAGGCGGTTCTTGAGCTGGCGAACCTCGCGGCGGTCGACGTCGGCCTGGGAGTTGCGGTCCGCCTCGGCCACCAGGCGCTGAACCTCCGCTTCGGAAAGGCCGCCCGCCGGGTTGATCTGGATGCTCTGGGAGAGGTTGGTCGCCATGTCGCGGGCCGAGACGTTGACGATGCCGTTGGAGTCGATGGCGAAAGTCACCTCGATCTGCGGCACGCCGCGCGGCGCCTGCGGGATGCCGACCAGCTCGAAGCGGCCCAGCGATTTGTTCTCGACGGCGATCTGGCGCTCACCCTGGAGAACGTTGACCGCCACCGTGGTCTGGTTGTCCACGACCGTGGTGAAGATCTGGGTGTTCTTGGTGGGAATCGTCGAGTTGCGGTCGATCAGACGGGTGAAGAGGCCGCCCTGCGTCTCCACTCCGAGCGACAGTGGGGTAACGTCGAGGAGCACCAGATCCTTGATGTCGCCGCGCAGGATGCCGCCCTGGATGGCGGCGCCCATGGCGACCACCTCGTCGGGGTTGATCTCGCGGTTGGGCTTGCGGTCGAAGATCCGCTCCACGGCCTGGGCCACCATGGGAGTGCGGGTCTGGCCGCCCACCAGCAGCACCTCGTCGATCTGGTCGGCGCGCAGGCCCGCCTGCTCCAAGGCGTCGCGGCAGGGGCCCTCGGTGCGCTCCACCAGGTCGCGCACCAGATCCTCGAACTGGTGGCGGGTGAGGGTGCGGGCGAGGTGGCGCGGGCCCGAACGGTCGGCGGAGATGAACGGCAGGTTGATCGCCGTCTCCGGGTGGGAAGAAAGCTCGCACTTGGCCCGCTCCGCCGCCTCCTTGAGGCGCTGGAGGGCCATGCGGTCCTCCTTCAGATCGATGCTGGTCTCGCGCTCGAAGTCCTCGATCAGCCAGTCCATGATCCGCTGGTCGAAATCCTCGCCGCCCAGGTAGGTGTCGCCGGCCGTCGAGCGCACCTCGAAGATCCCCTGCGAGAGCTGGAGGATCGAGATGTCGAAGGTGCCGCCGCCGAGGTCGTAGACGGCGATGGTGTTGGTCCCTTCCTGGCGGTCGAGGCCATAGGCCAGGGCCGCGGCGGTGGGCTCGTTCAGGATGCGGACGACGTCGAGGCCGGCGATCTTGCCGGCGTCCTTGGTGGCCTGGCGCTGGGAATCGTTGAAGTAGGCCGGGACGGTGATCACCGCCTCCCGCACCTCCTCCTGCAGCCCCTCCTCGACGAACTCCTTGATCTCACGCAGAATCAGGGCCGAGATCTCCTCCGGGCTGTACTGCCGGTCGCGGATCTCGATCTTCATGTCGCCGTTGATCGCCTCCGCCAGGGTGTAGGGGAGGACTTGGCGCGCCCGTTCCACCTGGGGATCGCGGTACTTGCGACCGATCAGCCGCTTGACGGCGAAGACCGTGTTCTGCGGGTTGGTGATCGCCTGGCGTTTGGCGATCTGCCCCACCAAGCGGTCCCCCTCCTCGGAGAAGGCGACGATCGAAGCGGTGGTGCGGCTGCCCTCACGATTGGGCAGCACCACGGGCACCGTGGCTTCCACGATGGCCGCGCAACTGTTCGTCGTGCCCAGGTCGATGCCGAGGATCTTGCTCATCGCGGATGACTCGTCTAAAACTTAAGGCTATTGTACGTCGCTGGCAGGCGCCCGAGAGCTTTTCAGAGGGCGGGACCTTCCTCGCCGCGATCTTCCGGCGCTTCCGAGGCTGCCGGGCCGGGCTTCTCCTCGACCGGCACCGCGACCTTGACCATGGCCGGACGAAGCAGGCGGTCGTGCATCCGGTAACCGCGGCGCAGCTCCGCCACCACGGTTGGCGCCTTCACCTCCGGGCTCTCCTCCCGCGCCACGGCCTCGTGCTGGGTGGGATCGAAGGGCTGGCCCACCGCCGGCACGTCGGTGGCGCCAAAGCGGCGCAGGAGGTCCTGCATCTGGCGGTGGATCATCTCCACCCCCCGCTTCAGGTCCTCGGCCGAACCTTGCGCCGACAACGCCAGGTCCAGGTTGTCGATCACCGTCAGGAAGTCCCGCATGGGCTCCAGCAGGGCGTATTTCTTGAACTCCTGGGTCTCCCGCTGGCTGCGCTTGCGGAAGTTGTCGAAGTCGGCCAGGGTGCGCACCGAGCGGTCTTTCAGGTCGGCGACCTCCCGTCGCAGCCGCTCCACTTCCTCGCTCGGTGCGACGCTGGTCGCCGGCGGCCGCGAGCCCGCCTCGACCGCCGCCACAGCGTCGCGCATGGCGGCCTCCAGGTCCGTATTCTGCTCGTCCAAATCGAGGGCCACCTCCGGGGTGTCGCCCTTCCCGTCCTCTGCCATCGCAACCTCGCTATCGTCTAAAAAGTCCGGTCTCGATCCGGATTTCATCTGCGTTCGGGCGGCTCGCCGGAGAAGGCCTCGGCCAGAGCCTGACTCAGAGTTTCCCCCAGAAAGTTCACCAGCGGAATGATCTTTTCGTAGTCCATCCGGGAGGGACCCAGGATTCCCAGGGTACCCAGTGGACGGTCACCCACGGCATAGGCGGTAGCCACGACGCTGAAGTCAAGCTCCGAGGTCAGCTCGCTGTCCTCGCCGATGAGCACCCGCACGCCGCCGCCCTGGATGCACTGGCTGAGGATCTTCACCAGCCGCGCCTTGTCGGCGAAGGCCTCGAACATCCGCCGCACCCGCTGCACGTCGGAGAGCTCGGGCTTGCTCAGCAGCATGGAGGCGCCGTCCACCACCACGCCCGGGGTCTCGCCCACCGAAAAGCCGCTGCGCGCCAGCTCGATGGTGCGGGCGAGCACCCGGTCCATCTGCGCCCTCTCCTCGACCATCTGCCGCAGCAGCCGCTCGCGGATCTCCCGCAACGTATGGCCGCAGAAGCTCTCGGTCAGGTGGTTGGAGATGCGCACCAGCTCCTCGCGGGGAATCTCCTCCTCGGTCTCGATCACCTTGTTGTCGATGAAACCGGTGGAGGAGACGACGATGCACAGCACTTTGCGGCCGGAGACGGGAATGAAGTCCACAGCCTTGAGCACCGTCTCACCCATCGCGGGAGTGACCACGATGCCCATCTGGCTCGACAGCTCCGACAGCAGATGAGAGGCGCTGCCCATCAGCTCGTCCGCCGCGCCGCCCTTCAGGTTCTCCTGAATGTAACGCCGCTCCTTCGCCGGCACCGCCCGCGCCTCCATCATCGAGCCGATGAACAGGTGATACGCCGCGGCCGTGGGCACTCGCCCCGCCGAGGTGTGGGGTTGCATCAGATAGCCCCAGTCCTCGAGGTCGGCCATGACGTTGCGGATGCTCGCCGCCGACAGTCCCAGCTTGCCGTGCTTCGCCACCGAACGCGAGCTCACCGGGTCAGCGCTCAGGATGTAAGTCAAAATGACATCCTTCAGGATCTCCCGATCCCGCGATCCCAGCTTGCCGTGATCCTTGAGGTCTGTCATCACTTTTGCCGTCAGGACTAGCACTCTCTACATGAGAGTGCTAACGCATGGTAGCCGTCCAGCGCTTCAATGTCAAGTCTCAAGAGAGCCAAACCACTGATTTCATGGGATTTTTATCGTGCTTGCCAGCTCCGGAGCGAGAGGCTATCGTTGCGTCATGAGCGCTCCGCTGACGGGTCTTCGCTTCTCTCTTGCCGGTCCCGGCAAGGTTGGATCGAGTCTCGCGAGCTGGGCGATGGCGGCCGGCGCCGAGCTGGTGGCGGTGGCAGGCCGGGGCGCCCTCGGGGAGCTGGCGACGGGAGGACAAGACCTTCTCCTCCTGGCGCTCCCCGATGCCGCCTTGCCGGCCGCCGCCGCAGAGCTGGCCCGCCGCCCCCAAGCGGCGGTGGCGCTCCACACCTCGGGCAGCCTCGATGCAAGCGTCCTGGCGCTGCTGCGCACGGCCGGTTCGGCGGTGGGCTCGCTCCATCCATTGAAGGCCTTTCCCGAGCCTCTCGGCGATCCCGCCGAGGCACGGGGCGTGTTTTTCGCGGTGGACGGCGACCCGCCGGCTCGCGAGCTGGCGGCAAAGCTGGCCGTGGCCTGGGAGGGCGTTGCCGGCGAGGTGCCCCCTGAGGCACGCCCCCTTTACCACTTCGCGGCCACGCTGGCGGCCGGAGGTATCGTGACCCTCCTATCGGCGGCCGGGGAGGTGGGGAATCGGCTGGGATTGCCGGCGGCGGTCACCCGCGGCTACCTGGAGCTGGCGCGCGGCGCCGTGGCTGCCGCCGGCCGCAGCCTGGACGCCGGGCACCCCCTGGCGGAGGCCATCACCGGACCGGTGGCGCGGGGGGACGTCGCGACCCTGCGCCGCCAACTCGCCACCCTCCAGGCGCGAGCCGCGGACAAGCTCCCCCTGGCCCGCGCCCTGGCCGCGGAGACCGCGCATCAGCGGGAGACGCTGGGGGAGAACCTGTCGGCCCTGAAGAGAGAGCTGGAGGAGCCGCGGAATTGACGCACACCCGGGGACGGGTGGTATGCTCCAAAATCCTATTTCAGCCCGCGCCCTATTCCTATGGTGTTCTTCAATTACAGCACGATGCAGATGGCGGCCAAGGTCGTCTATTACGGGCCCGGCCTGTGCGGCAAGACGACCAACCTCCACTTCATCTATCAGCATACGGCGCAGGAGTCGCGGGGCGAGATGGTGTCGCTCGAAACCGAGACGGACCGCACCCTCTTCTTTGACCTGCTGCCCATCGACGTGGGCTCCATCGCCGGCTTCAACACCCGCATCCAGCTCTATACCGTGCCCGGCCAGGTGTTCTACAACACCACCCGCAAGCTGGTGCTCAAAGGCGTGGATGGGGTGGTCTTCGTGGCCGACTCGCAGCGGGCGATGGTACAGGCCAACGCGGAGTCGTTCCGCAATCTGGAGGAGAACCTGGTGGAGATGGGGCTGTCGTCCGACACCCTGCCCCTGGTCCTTCAGTACAACAAGCGGGACCTCGCCGACATCTGCACCGTCGACGAGATGAACGCCTCCCTCAATCGCAACAACTGGCCCTGGTTCGAGTCGTCGGCGGTAACCGGCGTGGGGGTGTTCGAAACCCTCAAGGGGATCTCCCGGCAAACCCTGCTGGCCCTCAAGAAGCGCCTCGGCCGCAGCGAGCCGGCGGCTCCGGCACGACCCGCAGCGGCAGCGGCTCCACGGCCGGCGGCTCCGACGGCCCCGCCGAGCGCGCCGCCGCTCCCGCCGCGGCCGGCGGCGCCCGCGCCGCAGTCGAGCTCGCAGCCGCCGGCGGCGCAAACGGCACCCCCAACCGCCGCAGCGCCGTCAAGGACGCCGGCGGCCCCCCCGCAACCCGCGGCCCCGCCGCCGGCACTCCCGCGGGCGGCCGCGGCCGGCAAGCGGACCGTCGACGTGCTCTCCGAGCTCGAAAAGCTGCGCACCGAGGCCATGCGGCAACCGGCCCACCAGACGCCTCGCCCTCCCACCCGCCCTGTCGCCCAGGCAGCCACCGGCGGCGCAGCGCCCACCAACGGCCGGGGAGAGCTGTCCCGCACCGTCGAGCTGACGCTGCGGCGCAGCGACTTCCAGCGCGCCCGCCGCTTCATCGTCAGCTTTCAGGTTGAGGACGAGCAGCACCGGGTGATGGACGCCGTCCGCGACCTCCAGGTGGAGATCAAGGACGCGCCGAGCCTCGAGAGGCTCCTCCTGCGCCTCAACATCGCGCTCCACGCCAAGGAGTAAAGGACATGAAATGTCCTTTCTGCACCGAGAACCACGACCGGGTGGTGGACTCGCGCGAGAGCCGCGACGGCGCCACCATCCGCCGCCGGCGCGAGTGCCTGAGCTGCGGCCGTCGCTTCACCTCGTACGAGCAGATCGAGGACATCGCCTACATGGTGGTCAAGCACGACGGCACGCGGGAGGAGTTCAGCCGCAAGAAGCTGCTGGGCGGGCTGCTCAAGGCGTGTGAGAAGCGGCCGATCCCGCTCAAGAAGCTGGAGTCGATCGTCGACCAGGCGGAGTCGAGGCTCAACGAGCGCGAGGATCGGGAGATCTCCACCCAGGAGATCGGCGCCTTCGTGATGGAGCGCCTCCGCGAGCTCGACCAGGTCGCCTATGTGCGCTTCGCGTCCGTCTACCGCCGGTTCGAGGACATCGACGCCTTCATGGACGTGGTCAAGTCTTTGCTGCAACCGGGCAAGGAGACGTAAATGGCGGCGAGGTTCGAGTCCCTGTTCTTCATCTCCCGCTTCCAGGCCGAGCTCGACCGCCTGTTCCAGGAAGCCTTGCAGATCGGCGAGAGTGATCTGCCTCTGGGCGAGTGGCAGCCGTCGATCGACGTCGTCGAGACACCGTCCGCGGTCCTCATCCTGGCCGAGGTCCCCGGCTTCAAGGCTGCCGACCTGCGGGTCGAGGTGCGGGCGACGCGCATCCTCATTGCCGGCACCAAGTCGACCAGCCTGCCGGAGGCCGGGCGGCTCAAGTTCCTTTGCCTCGAGCGCGGCCACGGGCGGTTCTCCCGCGAGATCCACCTGTTTTCGCCGGTGAATACTCATCAGGGGAAAGCCCGGCTGGCCGACGGCCTGCTCACCCTCGAGTTCCCCAAGATCGCGGACAAGCGCCAGGAGGCTCGCGTACTGCACATCGAGGAGGGCGAGGGCACCTCGCAAGCGCAATGAGCAAACCCCCAGGAGAGCCGCAGGACGAGGCGATCAAGATCCCCGACGTCCTTCCCGTCCTGCCGTTGAAGGATACGGTCGTCTTCCCGTACATCATCCTGCCGCTGTCGGTGGGGCGGGACAAGAGCGTGCTGGCCGTCGACCGGGCGCTGTCGGAGAGCCGCGTCATCATGCTGGTGGCGCAGCGCGACGCCGCCGTCGACAACCCGGGCGAAGCCGATCTGTTCGAGATCGGCACCGCGGCGGTGATCATGCGCATGCTCAAGCTGCCCGACGGCCGCATCCGCATCCTGGTGCAGGGGCTGTCGCGGGCCCGCGTGCAACACATCAGCCAGGTCGAGCCCTACCTGCAGGCCAAGATCGAGCGCATCGAGGAGCCGCAGCCCGCGGCGCCGACGATGGAGGTGGAGGCGCTCGTGCGCTCCGTCAAGGAGAGCATGGACCGCGCCGTCACCCTGGGCAAGGGGATCTCGGCGGAGGTCATGGTCATCGCCGCCAACCTGGAGGACGCGGGGCGGCTGGCCGATCTCTGCGCCAGCAATCTCGAGCTCAAGCTGGCCGAGGCTGAGACCATTCTGGAGACGATCGACCCCATCGAGCGCCTGCGCAAGGTCAGCGATCTGTTGGTGCGCGAGATCCAGGTGCTCACCATGCAGCAAGAGATTTCGTCCCAGGCCCGGGGCGAGATCGACCGCAGCCAGCGGGAGTACTTCCTGCGCCAGCAGCTCAAGGCCATTCAAACGGAGCTCGGCGAAGGCGAAGAGCTGGCCGAGGAGATCGCCGGCTACCGCCGCGCGGCGGATGAGAAGAAGATCCCCGAGGAAGCTCGGGAGGAGCTCGAACGGCAGATCCGCCGCTTGGAGCGCAGCCATCCCGAGAGCGCCGAGACCCAGATCATCCGCACCTACCTGGACTGGCTGACGGCCTTGCCTTGGGGCACGCTGTCGGAGGACGATCTCGATCTCGACCACGCCCAGGCGGTGCTGGACGAGGACCATTACGACCTCGAAAAAATCAAGGAACGGATCCTCGAATACCTGGCGGTGCGCAAGCTCAAGCCGGATACGCGGGGTCCCATCCTCTGCTTCGTGGGCCCTCCGGGCGTGGGCAAGACCTCCCTCGGGCGCTCCATCGCCCGTTCGCTGGGACGCAAGTTCGTGCGCATCTCGCTCGGCGGGGTGCGCGACGAAGCCGAGATCCGCGGCCACCGCCGCACCTACGTCGGAGCGCTGCCGGGCCGCATCGTCCAAGGCATACGCCAAGCCGGCACCAGCAACCCCGTGTTCGTGCTCGACGAGATCGACAAGATCGGCGCCGACTTTCGGGGCGATCCGTCGTCGGCCCTGCTGGAAGTGCTCGACCCTGAGCAGAACTTCAGCTTCGTCGATCACTATCTCGGTATCAACTACGACCTGTCACGGGTGATGTTCATCGCCACGGCAAACATGCTGGAGCCCATTCAGCCCGCATTTCTCGATCGCATGGAGGTCATCCGCCTCACCGGCTACACACAGGAAGAAAAGGTGCGCATCGCGCGTCTCCACCTGATCCCCAAACAGCTGCGTGAAAATGGTCTCACCGAGGAACAGATCACCTTCTCCGAGACCTCAATTCGCGAGGTGATCTCCGGCTACACGAAGGAGGCCGGCCTGCGCAACCTCGAACGCGAGCTGGGGGCCATCTGCCGCAAAGTGGCGGTGAAGGTGGCACGGGGCGAATCCGCGGGACAGGAGGTCGATGCCCAGACCGTGGAAGCTTTCCTGGGCGTCCGCAAGCATTTCGCCGAGGAGCTGCTGAATCGAGATCGTGTGGGTGTCGCAACCGGGCTCGCCTGGACGGCGGTGGGTGGCGACCTGCTGTTCATCGAAGTGGTGGCGGTGCCGGGGAAAGGCCAGCTGCTGCTCACCGGCCAGCTCGGCGACGTGATGAAAGAGTCGGCGCAGGCAGCCGTCTCCTACGCCCGCTCCTGGGCTGGCTCACACGGCATCGCCGAGGATTTCTTTGGCAAGCACGATATTCACGTCCACGTGCCGGCGGGCTCGATTCCCAAGGACGGCCCCTCGGCCGGCATCACCATTGGCACGGCCATCCTCTCGGTGCTCACTGCCAAGCCCGTGAACCGGCGGGTCGCGATGACGGGAGAGATCACTCTCCGGGGTGATGTACTGCCGATCGGCGGACTGAAAGAGAAGGTGCTGGCCGCCAAGCTCGCCGGCGTTCACACGGTGATCGTTCCGAAGCTCAACCGCCGCGATCTCACCGAGATCCCGGCGACGATCACCGAAGGGCTCACCTTTCATTTCGTCGATCACATGGACGAGGTTTTGAAGCTCGCCCTGATCGATGAGACGCCAGACGCCGCCGCACCCGCGACGCCCGAATCGCCGGCGAGCGTAGCCAGCGAGCAGCCGCAGACCGCCAACGTCTGAGCGGCTGAGCGATGCCCCGCACCGGCGAGGACCATCTTCTATCCTGGCTGCGCGGCCGGCTCGCGACACCGTTGATCGGCGACGACGCGGCCATCCTTCCCGCTCTCGGGCCGTCGGTAGTGACGGTGGACAGCCAGATCGCTGGCGTTCATTTTCCGCCGGAGCTGGCCGCCGCCGATCTCGCGCGCCGGCTGCTGGCGGTGAATCTTTCGGATCTGGCGGCGATGGGCGCCACGCCTGCTTACGCCTTCCTCGCTCTATCAGCGTCGCCTGGCTTCGATCACAAGGCTTTCTTCGGTTCATTCCTCGCCGCCTGCCGGCGCCATCGAGTGATTCTCGCCGGTGGCGATCTGGCGCGGCACCCCGACGGCACGATCGCAACGTTGACTCTGATCGGAACCAAAGACGCGGACACCCACTGGCTGCGCCGCAGCGGCGCCGAGCCGGGCCATAACTTATGGCTGGGCGGAACGGTGGGGGAATCCGCCGCCGGTCGAATTCTGATCCAGCGCGGCGCCCGTCTCGCCGGCAGCCGTGTCGATCTCCCCGCGTCTTGCGAAGTATTTTCTTCTCCGTTGCGCGCTGCTGCGCGGCGAGCGGTGCGCCGCCATTTGAGCCCCGAGCCGCAGCTGGCGCTCGGCCGCTGGCTGGGCGCACAGACTGCAGGAATCGGTGAGATTGCGGCGATCGATATTTCCGACGGCGTGGCCCGCGACCTTCATCGCCTCTGCCGCGAGAGCAACGTGGGAGCGGTGATCGTGGCGGAAGCCTTGCCCCTGGCGGCGCACTTCACAAATCTTTGCAAGGCTCTCGGCATTGGCGATCCGCTGGAGCTGGCGCTTTCGGGTGGAGAGGACTACGTGTTGCTCTTTGCGATGCCGCCGGAGCTCGCGCCACCACCCGAGCTCGGCGGTCAGCGAATTGGAATGATCACTCCCCGCCGCAATCAAGCCCATCCAGGCGTCTTCATCGTGCACAAGGGTGTCCGCAGAACGCTTGCCGACACAGGCTGGGACCATCTTTCAGGAGACTGAAAAACAAAAGACCCCGGCCTCAAGCCGGGGTCCTTGCCAATGCCGCCCGAACCGCTCAGCGATCAGCGGAAGAGCTTCTGCAGGCTCTTGACGAGACCCTTGAACTTTTTCTCGAGGCTCTGCTGGCCCTTTTCAACCGCCTTGATCCGCTGTGCGACCGCATTGCTCAGATCGCTCGCAATTCCGCGGCCCGCGGGCCGGCCCGGCGGCCGACCGACCGGACGGCCCGGTCCCTTCTTGCGACCACCGCGGCCGCTCTCGCCGCGGAGCTGGCGGAAGACGTCCACCGCCTGCTGATAAAAGCGCCGCGCACGCCCCGCTCCTTCATGGGGCAGGCGATCGGAGTAGAGACGGACGTAACGCACGAGAGTTGGATAGGAAATCCCGGTCGTCTTGCTGATCTGTGTCAGCGTCAACAGGCCGCCGGACTTCTGTGCGCGGGCGCCGCGCGCTGGAGCCGCAGGAGCCGCGTTCTTGCGCGGGCGGCCGCGGCGCGGGGCAGCGGCCGGCGGCGCCGGAGCCGCCTTGCGCCCACCGGCGCGCTTTGCCGCCGCCGGCTTGGCCTTGGCGGGACGGCCGGGACGGCGCTTGCTCGCCACCGCCTGCTTCTCGGGCCGCTGAGCAGACGCATCCTTGCGCGGACGGCCGCGGCGGCCGACGTTCTCGTTCTTGATTTCATCGAAGACCGGCAGCGCGCTTTCAGGATAGCGCTGCTTGCGGCCTTTGCCCACCGAGGGGATACGCGCCTGGTAAAGCTTCTTGTAGCGCTGTAGCGTCGGCATCGAAATGCCGCTCTTCTGCGAAATCTCGGATAGTGTGTAGAGCTTGTCTTCTGCCGTATCGGATCGGCGGGTTTCGGTTTCAGCCATGACGTTCCTCGTGCCTCCTCGTGTCTATTGGAATCGATGTGATGAAGCGGGTTCGATCAAAAAACCAGACTCATTATCAAAAATAAGCCCCTATCTGTCAATAGATCCGCGAAAAATCCCCCTTCGGGGTACTACCCCGGTTCCCGCCGCACCGCGTTCTGCCGTAGAATTCCGGCTCATGAACGGCGTTGCCAAGAAAGAGATCTACCGCGAAGCCTTACAAGAGCTCGACGCCGTGCTTGCCGGCGTCGACGATCCAATCACCGCCATGGCGACCTGCGCGGCCGTCCTCCATCACAAACTGCCTTATGCGAGCTGGACCGGTTTCTATCGCGTGGTGGCGCCCGGGCAGTTGCGGATCGGCCCCTATCAGGGACCGATCGGCTGCCTCGAAATATCCTTTGACCGCGGTGTCTGCGGTGCTGCCGCTCGCCAACGAGCGACGCAGCTCGTCGCCGACGTCGAGGCGTTTCCCGGTCACATCGCTTGCGACTCGGCGGCCCGCTCGGAGATCGTGATTCCGATCTACAATCCGCGCGGCGAGCTGGTGGCCGTGCTCGATCTCGACTCGCATCAACCGGCCTCTTTCGACGAGATGGATCGTGAAGGCTTGGAGCTTATCGCCAACCGCCTGCGCGCCAGCCTGGGTGGCGACACGCGAGCGTTTTACATTCCTTGACGCGCGCCGTCGCCGTCGATCCCAAACCGCCGCATGAGATAGGAAAGAGTCTGGCGCGAGACGCCGAGCCAGCGCGCGGCTTCGCTAAAATTGTTGGGATAGCGCTGCAGCGCCGCGATCACCTGGCGGCGCCGCAAGTCGTCGAGCTGGCGATGATAAGAGCCCCGGGGCGAATCTTCCGTGCTGGGCAGCTCCAGGTGCTCGGGCTCGATCGCTCCAACGCCGGCCAGCGTCGTTGCCAGCGACAGCACGTTTTGCAGCTCTCGCACATTGCCGGGCCAGCGATGCGCGAGAAGCACGGCGCGCACGGCGCTCGACAACGTCGCTGATCGATCGGAGCGGTGCGATCGATCATTGCGCAACCGCCTCAAGAAGTGCTCGGCGAGCAGGATGACGTCGTCGCCCCGGTCGCGCAACGGCGGCAGCTCGACGAAACCGACGCGCAATCGAAAGTAGAGGTCGCGCCGGAACGTTCCCTCCTCGACCATTTGCGCCAGGTTGCGATGGGTGGCTGCCAACACCCGTACGTTCACTCGCCGCGCCTCGCTCTCTCCCACCCGGACGACCTCTCCTTCCTGCACCACGCGCAGGAGCATTCCTTGCGAGGGCGGGGAAAGATCGCCGATCTCATCGAGCAGCACCGTTCCGCCATGAGCGGTCTCGAACACTCCCTTACGATCACGATCCGCACCAGTGAAGGCGCCACGGGAGTGGCCGAACAACTCGGAATTGATCAGCGTCTCGGAAAGGGCGGCACAGTTGACGGCGAGAAACGGACCTCCCGAGCGGAGGCTCGCGCGATGGAGTTGCCGCGCCGCGAGCTCCTTGCCGGTGCCGCTCTCGCCCTGGATGAGCACCGACATGTTGCCCGGAGCGAAGCGGGCGATCCGCGCCAGGGACGCTAGCAGGGCTGGGCTCTCTCCCACCAGACCGCCGGTTGGGGCCGGCGGCGGCGGCGAGCCCGGAGTCGCCCCGGGCGCCTGGTTCCGACCGAGATCACGAATGGCGAGGGCAAAGATCGCCCGCAAGGCGTCGTCCTCTACCGCGGCCCGCAACGTCAGGCGCCCCGCCTCCAGGTCGGCGCCAAGCTCCACCGGCCCGCCGGGTCCGGGCACCAACAGCTGCAGCTCACCGGCAGCCAGCAGCGAGAGCTCCGCCCCAGGGTGGCCGGCGCCGGCCAGCAGGGCGGCGAGGCCCTCCGAATCGCCCGGAGCACGGCCGAGGTAGGCCGCGAGAACGCGCCAGGGGCCGCCATCGCGAGCTTCCAGGATCTCCGCCGGCCAGACCGCTCCCATGCGCCGGAGAGTGGCGGCCGCGGTCCGCAGCCAGTGGGTGGGAGCCGAGCCGGGAACGGCGATCTCGGCGTCGAAGACAAGCCGGGCGGCCCGGTAGGGCTCGAGGATGGCCAGCGGCTCCCAGCTCCCAGCCGGAGGCGTGCCGCTCCCGAGGAGACCCGTCCAGAGTGCCGCGAACGGCGTCCCTGCCGCCTCGCGCAAAGCGCCTGCGGAATCGGCGGCATGGGCGCGAACGGCCGGCCGCTCCTCGGCCTCCAGCTCCTCCAACGTCACCGCCGGCACCCGGCCAAGGTGGGCGGCAGCCTCTTCGCGCCGGCCCATCCAGCCAAGGGCGCGAGCGGCGATCAAGTCGGGCTCGGCACGGCGCTGCTCGCACTCCCGGGCCGCCCGGCAGAGGGCCAGGGCCGCGGCGGGACGGCCGAGCGCGAGCTCGAAGCGGGCCGCCAGCTCGAGGTCCTGGCCGAGCCCGCGCAGGTTGCCGGAGCGCCGATTCTCCTCCTGCGAACGGGCCAGGCTCTCCGCCACACCGGCGAGCCGCCCGCGCCGGACGCGAATCTCGGCGATGTTGAAGAGGGCGAGGGTCGTTTTGCGTGGGCCGTCGCAGTCCGCTTCCAGGCGTAGAAGGTGGAGGAAGGCGCGCTCGGCGCCCGGGAGGTCGCCGACCCGGGCACGAGCCAGACCGAGGTCGTTCCACAAGCCGGCCGCCTCGCGGCGGCGCCGCCGCCGGCGGCTCGCGCGCAAGGCACGAACGGCGCTCTCCACCGCCTCCGGCCCACCACCCGGTTCCTCGGCGGCTTGCAGGGCCCGGAGCTGGTGCCAACGCCAAGCCAGATCCGGATCGTGAAGGGAGGGGCGAGCCTGCTCCAGGAAGCGCTGCATGGCATTGAAGTCGCGCCGGTCCCAGGCAGCGCCGGCCGCGGCCAGACGGGCACCCAGGGCAGCGCGCGGGTCGTCCGCGGTCTCGTCGAGCGCGCGACGAATCCAGAAGCCGGAGCGGCCGGGCTTGCCGCGGTTGGCCTCCACCCTGGCAGCGATCTCCGCCAGCTCGACCACCTGGGCCGGTTCCAACGCAACGTCCTCGAGCCCCCGCAGGGTGGCCTGCGCGGCACCGAGTTGGCCGAGGTCCAACTGGCAACGCGCGGCGAGCGCGCGGGCGGGCGGCAGGGTGAGGCCCGCCAGACCTTCCAGGGCCGCCTCGAATCGTCCCAGGGCGACCAGCGCCGCTGCCCGCTCGACCCTTGCCGCGCTGGAATCCGGCGGCTGGCCTTCCC
>DATIOS010000379.1:0-5116 GCA_035472915.1 Thermoanaerobaculia bacterium | reverse complement strand
GTAGAGGCCGATCGAGAAGAGCTGAAGGATCTCTCGGGCGTAGTTCTCGTTGGGCAGGCGCCCCTGCTCCGGGATCGCCTTGCTGCTTCCCGCCATGTCCAGGTAGACGCCCATCGTCGGGCTGAGCGTCACCGCCTCGAGCAGGTCGCGGAAGTTGCCGAAGGCATTCTGCGCCAACAGATCGAGATACGCCGCCAGACTTTTAGGCAACTTGCGCAGGTCCGCGTCACGGTCCGAAACGACGAAGAATTCGGAGAGCGCAAAGGCAACGCGCTGGCGAAGCTGATCCGGCCCCTGAACGGCCTGACTGAAGAACGACTCGCGCACCAGCTCAGTCGTCGGGTCCGTGCCTGCCAGCAGTTGCGATACCAACTGGTCGTAGGTTGCGAGATGAGAAACCCTGGGCATCGCGAGCTGCTGGTTCAGCCAGGGTGTGAAACCTTGCTGCTGGAGGGCCTCAGCCTCGCCGGGCCGCGGCCCATAGGTTGCCTGGAGGAGGAAGCGGGCGGCGTCGGCTTGAGTGGGCGGGCCTGGCGGAAGAGCCGGCGGCGCGGGCGGCGGCGTAAAGGTCTGGCTGCCGTTCGTCTGGCGGAAGAAGCCCTTGATCTCCCCCGCCGGAAACGCCGCGGTGTGAAGGTTGAGGTAGCACTGCCCGCCGTGCAGCGCGGCGAGGATCGCCGCCGTGTCGAAGGCTCCGGCCGGCACGATGTGCCAGACCCGCGAGCCGTCGGCCTGCGGCGGCGTGGTGTCGATGTCGAAGAGGATGGTGCCGTCCGGCCCGTGAATGTGCTCGCTGGTGATCGGACCGGTGAGGCCCGAAAAGGTGAAGCGCAGCACCGCGTTCTTCTGGTCCTGCGTCAAGGTCAGGGTCGAAGAGCCGGAGCCGCCGCTCCCGGCGCCGGCCTGCGGAGTGAGCGTGGCGAGGAAGAGGGTGCCGCCGGTTTCAGGCGGCGGTGGCGGCGGCGAGCTGACCGTATAGACGCCCGAGGTGACGAGACTCGCCTTGAGCCCCTTCTTATAGGCGAACGCCTTGACCGTGGTCTTGGAGGTGAGCTGGAGAGGAGCGTGGTAGACCGGGCTCTTCGTGCGGGATGGACTGGACCCATCCGTGGTGTAGTAGATCGTCGCGCCGGCCGTGGCGCTGGTCATCGAGACGCCGATCGGCGCCGGATACGCGCCCGGTTTTGGGGCAAACACCGGCGCCGCCACGGTCGCGGACTTGTCCGCCACGGCCGCAAAGTCCGGCGGGTTGAGAACTTGTTTAGCGTCCTGAGCCAGCGCCGGCACGGCCAGCCAGAGCAGGCTCGTCAGCAAAGCTCCGCCTCGATATCCCATAGTGCGCCCTCCGATCTTGCTTGCACCAACGGGTGCTGCTGGCGGGTGAAACCACCGAGCCGGCGATTTCCTGCGGGTGTAAATGCTTTTTCGGCTATGAATGCCGGAGGAGCTCTACCGCAAGCTCCACAGGCGCTAACTTTGACGCCTCGGAGGGTCCCCCCAAGACCCTCATCACCCCGACCCTCTTCTCCCGACCACCCCAACCCCCTCGCCGGGAGAAGAGGGAGAACAGCCGGCAAGGACAGCCTCGGCCACGGGGATGGGGAGTTGGGCTAGGTCGTTGACTTGCTACGCTGCCAGGGGGAGGGGGCCGTCAGGGCGACGTCGCAGATTCGGTGCAGCACCGCTTCGACATCTGAGAGGACTTGCTCGTTGGGGAACCGGAGGACGATGTAGTTGTGGCCTTTGAGGTAGGCGTCTCGTTCTTGGTCGCGGGCGACCTCTTGAGCCGTGGAATGGAGTTCTCCGTCAAGCTCCACGACCAGTCTCAGATCACGGCAACAGAAATCCGCCACGAACGGGCCAACCGGAACCTGGCGCAGAAACTTCAGCTCCGCTAGTTGCCGACCGCGGAGCCTCTCCCACAGAGCCTTCTCGGCGGGAGTCGCGCTACGGCGCAGCATCCGAGCTAACGTTCTGTGTACAGGAATACGACCTCCTCGCCGGTGGGTCCGCACATTCTCCTATAAATCCTCGCCCATCCACGAAACCCGGCTGGGTCGTTCTTTGTCTCTCTCATCCTCGTTGTCCTCTGCCGGCTGTTCTCCCTCTTCTCCCGGTGAGGGGGTTGGGGTGGTCGGGAGAAGAGGGCCGGGGTGATGAGGGTCTTGGGCGGGGGAGGCTGGGATAAGAGGGAGAACAGCTCACCGCAGCCCCGAAGGCAACCGCGGCGAGGAGATGAGCTTCGCGAACTCGTCCCAGCGCTGTTGCGGGTGGTCGGCGGTGCCGCCGCGCTTCTCGATGTACTCGCGCACCAGGTCCTGCCCGAGGTTGTAGTTGATGACGTAGCTCCGGTATTGCTCGATGAAGCGCACCCGCTGGGCGGCGCGATCGGGAGACATGAGCCCGTAGCGCACCAGCCAGGCTTCGGCGTCCGGACGGGTGATCTTGCCATCGAGAAAGCCGCGCGCCGCTTCGTTGCCGGCGTAACCGAGCTGCTGGAGAAGGTCCCGGACTTCGGCGTAGCGCGCCGCCGTGGTGGGATCGAGACCGGCCAGCGGATAGAGCTTCTCGCGCTCGAAGGCCGTCCGCTCGGCGCCGGGAAAGGCGACGTCGATGCCAAAGTTGGCTGTTCCTTCGGCGATGAGCGATTGCGGCGAGAACAGCGCGTAGACGGAGAATTCGGGCCAGCCGCGGCCACGCACCAGATGCTGCTCGAGGAGGGCGTTGTATACGTGGTGCCCCGGATATCCCTCGTGGCAGGCCAGGTCCACCGCGCGATCGATGAAAATTGGCAGATCCGTGTTGACCTGAATGAGGCTGTGGAAGCCGCCCTTGTACCAGTTGTAGCCGCTCCACGATTTGTTGGTGACGTATTCGACGACGAAGCTCTCGTCCGCCGGCAGCTTGATGTGCTGAGCGGTGCGTTGCCGGCATTCGGCCACCGCCGCCTGGAACACGGCGTCGAGGCGGTCGCGGGGGATGACGAAGCGCTGGCGGAAGGTCTCCACACGCGCCGGCAACGAACCGTCGCCCGGCAGCAACTTATCGAGCCGGTCGAGAATCTGCTGGAAGTGCGCCGCGCCGTACGTCGGCGCCACGGCATCGTAAAGAGCTTTCGACTCCTGGTCGAAAGTCATCTTCTTGCCCGCGACGAGATCGATCCGCGCCACCATGGATTGCAGTTGCCGCAGCAGATAGGCATGCCGCAGGCGTTCGATCTCATCCCCCTGCTGGCCCGGCGCGTGCTTCTCGACGTCGCCGATCAGAGCTTCAGCCTCGGCGCGGATTTCAGGTAACGGCCGCTTGTGCGCTTCAGCCTCCGCGCGCCACTCCGGCGGACCATAGTAGGCGTCCACATAGTCGGCGTCGTGCTGGCCGACGGCGAGCACCAGCTTGACGTAGGACTCGGCGGCACGATTCATGGAGAAGGAGTCCTTTCGCTTAAGGTTGGCAGTGGGAGCTGCGGCCATGCCGGCCACCAGGATGAGGAGGGTCAGAAACGCGGGGAAACGGGCAAGCGCGGCCATGGCCGGGCGAGCTTAGCACGGGGTTTCGTTGGCACTCGAGGCTTGGATGCCGGGGAATTCTTGACTCACTTTGTCTCCTTTTTTCCGCCTGCTGTACCAGGAGAGGTAGAGAGGCTTTTCTGAGTGGTAGCTGGCGATCGCCATCCTTATTGAGACTTGGAGAGCTCGCTGTAAGGAAAGGCGTGCCTTTTGCGACCGCCGATGGTCGGCGGCCGTCTTCCGGTCCGGAGAGGACGAAGGAGACGTGCATGAAGCGTTTCATGTCGATCGGGCTTTTGCTCCTGAGCGTGGCAGCGGTTCCCGCGGGTGCCTCAACGTTTCTCAAGATGTCCCAGAAAGATCTCGTCCGAAGCTCGGGGGCGGTGATCCAGGGTCAGGTTCTCAAGGTGAGCTCCTTCTGGGAGCCCACCGGCCGGATCATCGTGACGGAAGCGATGGTGAGAGTGGAAGAGAAGGTCTACGGCGAAGCGCCGTCGGTCGTCGTGGTCCGCACCTTCGGCGGCACGGTGGGCGACTTCACGGTTGAGGCTCATGGCTTCCCGACGTTCCGCGTCAACGACCGGCTCCTGCTCTATCTCGAACCCGAGAAGGACGGCGTGACGCGTGTGGCCGGTTACCAGCAGGGTCAATTCCACGTCGTGCGACAGGGCGGTGTGGAGATGGCGATCCCGGCGACCGACGACGATGGGAGCGTGGTGACTCGGGACGGACGCGTGGCGGCTCCGGCCACGGCCATCCGCCTCGACCTGCTCAAGGAATCCATCCGTGGCGAGGCGCGCCGCACCGGCCGGCTCGAGAACTAACGACTCGCTTCCAAGGAGACTCGGACCATGAAGATTCAGTCGAAAGTCGCGACCTTCGCCGTCCTCGCCTGCCTCGGCGCGAGCAGCGTGTTTTCCTACGTCCTGCTGAGCCCCCGGCGTACCTGGGACAGCCCGCCGACCCTGATCGTCGACAACCGCGGCATTCCCAGCATCGCCGACGGAGATCTCGGACGCACCCGCATCCGTAATGCCATCGTTTCCTCTTCGGCCTGGAACGGCGCCGGCACCGGCAACCGCGTCAACGCCACCGTCGGCTCCGTGTCGGCGTGGCGCATGGGCGACGGCAGACCGATGCTCAACTTCCGCGATCCGGTGGGGGCCTGCACCGGCAACTGCCTGGCCGCCACCTTCACCGGCTTCTTCCAGTCTCGCGGCAACGGCACCAACCGCATCACCGACGCCGACATGGTCACCCACTACAACGGCTTCGACTGGGCCACGGCGGGTGAGGCGTGCTCGGGCAGCGAGATCTTCGCCGAAGGCGTCTTCGTGCACGAGACGGGGCACCTGCTGGGCCTCGGCCACAGCACCGTGTCCGGCGCCACCATGTTCCCCACGGTCAGCTTCTGCAACAACGGTCCCGCCACGATCGAGGCGGATGACCGCGCCGGCATCAACGACCTTTACTAGCTCACTCGGCGGCAGCGGCTGTTGCGAGACGGGGGCCTTCGGGCCTCCGTTTCCTTTTCGGGATATCGTCTTCGAGGATGAGCGACGCTACCAACCCGGACCGAACGGACGCCACGAACCGTGCCAGCGATTGGC
>DATIOS010000378.1:0-8106 GCA_035472915.1 Thermoanaerobaculia bacterium | reverse complement strand
CCGTCGCCGAGGAGCATGCGATCGCCGACCCGGACATGCGGCACGTGAGATTCGGTGAGCGGCGCCTGGAAGGTCGGGAAGAGAAGGGCCGTTCCAGCGCGGGTTCCGTCGGTGGTCCACACTGGCGACCGTTCGTCGATTTGGAAGAGCAACCTCCCCTGGACCGTGCCGAGCGGCTCGGGGTGGAGGAAATTGGTGCGCGGGACGAAGCCGGCCAGGGGCTCAGCGCCTCCGTTCAAGGGCTCGGCCGCCCACAGCTCCAGCTGCGAGTACACGTGCTCGTCGGCGTCGTCGCGGTACCCGGTCTTGAGCACCATGGCGCGCCCCCCCAACTCGGCGAGGAAGCCGACCTCGTCGGCGTGCTGCGGCCGGACCTGGTTGAGATTGGCCACGCGATACGGAACCCCGAGCCCGCTCGCCGCCGCGCAACCTAGCGCGGCGGCGAAGAACGCCGCACTCAGCTTTCTCCTCATCGCCACCTCCCGCCGCTTATTCTACCCTCAGGGCTGGCCTTGACGCCTTTGGGCCGTGGCCAGTTTGACTCGCGCTGGACCCTCGGCTAGCCTCGAAACCATGGCAAGAAGACTTCACGTGCTCTTGGCCGACTCAGAGCTGCGGGAAATCCAGCAGATCGCCCAGGACCGACGGATGACGACCGAGCAGTGGGTGCGCGAGGCCCTTGGCGAAGCCAAGCGTCGCGAGGGGCGGGTTGAGGACAAACTCGAAGCTCTGCGGAAAGCGGTCAGGCGCAGCTTTCCCACAGCCGACATCGAGCAGATGCTGAGTGAGAGCGAGCAGGGTTACGGTTCCGAGCCGCCTGCGTGGCCGGAGTCCTTCTGGCGCGCCTTTGGAGGAGTGACCGAGGACTTCGCACGTCCGCCGCAGGTTCGGCAGGAGCGTGAGGCTCTGGACGGATGAACCGCCGAGGGAGCATGGCCAAGGGTAATAACGACAAGTCGCTCGAATCTTGGATCTGGGATGCCGCGTAGGAGATGAATATGCAAGCGCACGTGCTCAGAGGAACGAAGCAACAAATAGCCGAGAACCTTGCCCAGATGCCCGGCGAGGTCCGCGAGGCCATCGTATTTGTCGAAGAGCCGGCACAGGCGGAGGCGCGGATGCCGGCCGGGGAGGACATTTTCGCCGAAATGCGCCCCTACATGGTGACCGTTGAGGACCTGGACGACACGCGCGAAGCGGTCTATACGCGCGGGGAGGGTGAGCTGGGGCACCTTCGTAACTGCGCTTTGAGCGCCTCGCGCAACCGCTCCGCGTCGATCCAATACGGTGAGGATGACGTTTCGGGGCGGCGGGCCTTTCGCGCCAAAGGTGCGAGATCCTTCAGCCCAGGCCAACGGCCTGGGACCAGAGGCCCTAAATCCTCTACGCCCTGAAGGGGCGTGATAAGGACGCCGATATCGCCCCGCCAATTATCGCGGCCCTTCAGGCCGCACGAACCCTAACGATTGGTATACCCAGGACGGTGCCCTGGGCTTAAGGATCTCGGCCCTTCAGGCCTGGGGAGGCTGCGGTTCGTTTCTGGAACGTCGCGCCACTCTTCTCCGCCGCCGAGACGCCCACTTCGGACTCATCCGGGTACAGCTACACCTTCTTGCAGCTCTTTGGGCGGGTATCTCCCCGCCGCCTCGCGCAGCCGCTCCACGTCCCGCAGGGGAGGATGTCCGAATAGCCTCTTGTACTCCCGGCTGAACTGCGAGGCGTCGTCGTAGCCCACCCGGTAGCCAGCAATGGCGGCGTCCAGGCTCTCGCCGATCATGATGCGCCGGGCTTCCTGGAGCCGGAGTTGCTTCTGGAACTGCAAGGGGCTCATCGCCGTGACCGCCTTGAAGTGGTGGTGAAAGCCCGAGACGCTCATCCCGAGCTCCCGTGCCAGGCTGTCGATCCGCAACGGCTGGTTGAATTCCCTGCGGAGCCGCTCGATGGCTTCCGCGATGCGGTCGGTGTGGCCGCCCAGGAGCGCCAGGTGACGGAGCCGGTTTCCCTGTTCTCCCATCAGCAGCCGGTAGACGATCTCCCGTGTGATCAGCGGCCGCAGTACCCGTGCTTCGGCAGGCGAGTCCAAGAGCCGCGTCAGGCGTACCACGGTATCCAGCAGGTTCGCGTCCAGCGGGCTCACGTCGATCGCCCGCACGTCGCCCCGGTTCCTTGACGAGAGATGACCCGCCTCCACCATCACCGAGCCGACGAGAGCCGGGTCGAGCTCCAGGCGGAGGCTCAGATACGGCTGTTCCGCCGAGGCCTCGATGACCTGGCCCACGACGGGCAGCTCCACGGTGGCGAGCAAGTAATGAGCTGGGTCATAGCGGTAGCGGCTGTCCCCCAGCAGCACTTCCTTGCTCCCCTGCGCGATCACGCAGAAGGAAGGCTTGGTGACTCCGTGGAGCGGCTCCGTCGGGGTCGAGGAGCGGTTGAGGTGGAGCCCTTTCAGCGGCTCAACCGCGCCGTCCTCCGGGAGGGCCCGTGCGATGCGCTCCGCGAGCTCTTCCCGGTAGGCGTACGCCTGGTGTATTCCACGCGCTGGTCCCTGGTTGTCCGTCGAGTCCATGTTCTTATCCTAGCCCCCTCCGGCGCTTTCCCAAGGAGTTTGCAGGATCGTCCAAGGATCTTCGAGGATCGTCATACCGTCCCGCGCCCCGGAGCCCCTACCATGGGCATCGACGGGGAGCGCGCCGGCCCGCACCTGAAAAGGAGATGTCATGAGTAGCAGGAAGATTTGGTTTATCACTGGAGCCGGCCGTGGCATGGGAGTCGATTTCGCCAAGGCCGCACTGGCGGCTGGCCACGCGGTTGTGGCCTCGGGCCGTAATCGCGACAGCGTGGCCAAGGCCTTGGGTCAGTCGGACGACCTGCTGACCGTCAAGCTGGACGTGACCGAGCGCGGCGATGCCGAGGCGGCGGTGCGGGCCGCTGTCGACCGGTTCGGCCGCGTCGACGTGCTGGTCAACAATGCAGCCAGCTTTTATGCCGGCTACTTCGAGGAGCTGACGCCAGAGCAGATGGAGCGGCAATTGGCGACGAGCCTGTTGGGCCCGATGAACGTCACCCGCGCTGTCCTGCCGGTCATGCGCAAACAGCGCTCCGGGATCATTATCTCGATTTCGTCGACAGCTGGCCTCGTTGGCTTCGAGTTCGGTACCGCCTACGCCGCGTCGAAGTTCGGCCTGGAGGGATGGATGGAGTCGCTACACACCGAGATCGCGCCGTTCGGCATTTCGACCACCATCGTCAATCCAGGGTTCTTCCGTACGGAGCTCCTCACCGAGAGATCGACGAACTACGCCGAGACGACCATCGATGATTACGACGAGCGCAGAACGAAGCAACTCGAGTTTTGGAAAGCCCAGAATGGTCTGCAGACCGGCGATCCGGCCAAGCTCGCGCGAGCACTCATAATCATCAGCAGCCAGGAGCCGCCGCGCCGCTTTATCGCCGGCGCCGATGCCATCGCCACTGCCGAGCAGAAGGTCGCCGGTCTCAAGGCGCAGATCGAGGCCTATCGCGAGCTCTCCACGTCGCTCACTTTCGACGAGTAGGCCGTACGATGCCCGCTGACGGGCGAGGAGAAAACTGATGCAGAAACGAGCTCTTGGAAACAGCGGCCTCGAAGTCTCGGCTCTCGGCCTTGGCTGCATGGGCATGAGCTTCGGTTACGGTCCCGCCGCAGACGAGCAAGAAATGATCTCCTTGATCCGGTCCGCCGTGGATCTCGGCGTGACGTTCTTCGACACCGCCGAAGTCTACGGTCCGTTCACCAACGAGGAGCTGGTGGGCAAGGCGCTCTCGCCAATCCGCGAGCAGGTGGTGATCGCCACCAAGTTTGGGTTCCACTTCGACGCCAACGGGAAGCAGGCTGGACTGAACAGCCGGCCCGAGCACATCAAAGAGGTTGCGGAAACGTCGCTCAAGCGGCTCAAGATCGACGCCATCGACCTGTTCTATCAACACCGCGTCGACCCCAATGTGCCCATCGAAGACGTGGCGGGGGCGGTGAAGGAGCTAATCCAGGAGGGCAAGGTCAGGCATTTCGGCCTCTCCGAGGCAGGCGTGCAGACGATCCGCCGCGCGCACGCCGTCCAGCCCGTCACGGCCCTTCAGAGCGAGTACTCGCTCTGGTGGAGAGAGCCCGAAGCGGAGATCATCCCGACTCTCGAGGGGCTCGGAATCGGCTTCGTTCCCTTCAGCCCGCTGGGCAAGGGCTTCCTCACGGGCAAGATCGACGAGAGCACCTCGTTCGACAGCAGCGACTTCCGCAACACCGTCCCCCGCTTCGCTCCAGAGGCCCGGAAGGCGAACCAGGCGCTGGTCGATCTGCTTGGGAGCATCGCCCAGCGCAAGAGCGTGACTTCCGCACAGATCGCGCTCGCCTGGCTCCTCGCCCAGAAGCCCTGGATCGTGCCGATACCTGGCACCACAAAGCCGCATCGCTTGCAGGAGAATGTGGCCGCGGCCTCCGTCGAGCTCACCGAGGGCGACCTCCGCGAGATCGAACGCGCGGCGTCACAGATCACGGTGCAAGGGGCTCGATACTCCGAGAGCGCCCAGCGAATGATCGACCGCTGAGCGGCAGATTCAACGTGCGAGCCTTGCCGGCCGGGAGTTACTTGCCGACCACGAAGAGATGACCGTCGTTCTGGGCGAGGACCTTGCCGTCCAGCACGATGGAGAGCGGCGTGTAGGCGGCGCCGAGGGCGAGATTGAGGAACAGGTGCTCGCGTAGAGTGCCGTCGGCGCGGATGACGTAGACGTTGCCATCCTCGCTGTTGCTGTAGACGACGCCGTTTTTATCCACGGCGGGTGCGTTGACGCACCACTCGAAGCCGTCGGGATGGTCGGAGACGCAGCTCACATGCCCGTGAGCGTCGCGGGTGCAGCTCAGCGGGTTGGTGTTCTGCCACCGCCACTCGACCTCCAGATCGGCATTCAATCGGGTCATGAAGTAGCCCTCCGGGAAGGCCGGGTTGGTGCCCGTGCGGTCCGAAGGGCAGGCCGTCTCGTCGTTGCAGTAGGAGCCGATGCCGCCATACTGGTTGTCCTTGGTGATGAGGGAGTAGGTGCCGTCGTGGACGAAGATCGCCGGCGTATCGTCCCAGCCGAAAGGATAGGCGGCCAGGAATTCACCGCTGGGGCTCCACTTCATCAGGTGGCCCTGGGAGTAGTTGTAGCGGGTGTAGGCGCCATAGAAGATGGCGCCGTCTGGCGCGACGACCGGGGAGGAGGAGACGTCGTCGTGGATGCGGCCGGCCCCCGGCCGGTTCTGGGCGGGATCGACGCCGGTGGCGGCCCCTGCGCGGCAGCCGCCCGGCTGGCCGTTGGGCGGCAGCAGCACGTTGCAACCGTCGTGGAGCCGGTCGCTCATCGAGGAGATCCACTTGGGGCTGAGATCGTTGTTGACGGCCACGAGATAGGCGGACCGGCTCCATAGGTGACTGACGGAGACCGTGTAGATCGTGCCGTTCGGCGCCACGGCCGGGGCGGAGTTGAGGCCTGGCCGCTGCGAGCCGCAGATCACGGGTGGCGGCACTGCGTTTGGGCTGGGCGGCCAGGGCAAGGCGGCGGTGTCGAAAACGCCCGGGCATTGGTCCGTCCCTTGCGGCGCGCCATGAGTCAATGAGGCGTAGGTGGCGGTGCGGAACGTATTGTTCGGCAGTACCTTCACCAGCCACGAGTTCACGACATCCACGTCCCAGGGATCGGTGGCGTCGAGCTTCAGGACGTTGTAGTAGGCGTTTCCCTTGGAATCGGTCGTAATCGGACCGGAGAGGAAGGTATTGGGATCGAGACTTGGGCCGAAGGGCGAGATTCTCGCCACCAGGCGGCCGTTGGTCTTGTTCAGCTTGAAGACCGAGCCGCCGGCGCCCGGAACGTAGATGAAGGCACCTGACAAGGCGGCGTGGAAGACCGGTTCCCAACTCGGACCGTTGCCGGTGAGGAAGCTGCCAAAGGGCGCCGGCTTCCAGTCACTCTTGAAGGACCATTGCGCTTTGAGGCGGCCTCCCATCCACTTCAGCCGCTTCTCGTTCCAGACCTGTGTTTCCCAATGGGTGATGCCGGTGAAGGCTCCGCTCTTGAACTCCATGAACACGCTGTTGCCGTCGAGCAGCGGCACCTGGTAGTGGACCAGCAGGTCGCCGAAGGACTTCTCCGCGTTGACGAACGGGTCGTAGACGACGTCTGCGAGCAGGCGGACGGCCCGCTGACCCACCGCATTCGTAGTGCTCGTGTGCTGAGCATTGCGTCCCCATTGCGCCCAGTCCTGGGCCTGGGCCGGCAGACCAGCGATGAGGAACAGGGCGAGCCATGGGCCGCGGCGCATGGCTCTGACGGTACGCCGGCTCCTGGAAGCTGTCAAATGGTGCAAAGCGGAGGGGTGCAGCGTGGCTGCGCCCCTGCGGACTGGATTAGTCGTCGTCGTTGCCGACCACGAAGAGGTGGCCGTTGTTCTGGGTCAGGATCCTGCCGTCGCCGGCGATGGAGAGCGGCGTGTAGGCGGCGCCGATGGCGTTATCGAGGAAAAGGTGATCGCGCAGGGTGCCGTTCGGACGAATGGCGTAGAGGTTCCCGTCCTCGCTGTTGACGAAGACGTTGCCTTTGCGGTCGACCGCCGGGGCGTTGACGCACCACTCGAAGCCGGCCGGGTGATCCGAGACGCAACTCACGTGGCCCTGGGTGTCACGGGTGCAGCTCTGGGTGTTGGTGCTCTGGAAACGCCACTCCGGCTGGAGGTTGCTGTCGAGCCGGGTGATGAAGTAGGCCTCCGGGGAGGCCGGGTTGCTGGCCGTGCGGTCCACCGGGCAGAACGCCTCGACGTTGCAGTAGGAGCCGAGGCCGGTGTAGTGGTTGTCCTTGGTGATGATGGAGTAGGTGCCGTCGTGCGCGAAGACCGCCGGCGTCTCGTCGAAACCGAAGAGGTAGGAGGCCAGGAATTGCCCGCTGGAGCTGAATTTCATCAGGTGGCCCTGATCGTAGTTGTAGCGGGTGAAGACGCCGAAGAGGATGCTGCCGTCGGGGAGCACCACAGGCACGGAGCTCGAGTCGTCGAGGATGCGGCCGGCCCCGCCCCGGTTCTGAGATGGGTCGACGCCGGTGTGGGCGCCGGCGCGGCAGCCGCCGGGCGTGCCGTTGGGCGGCAGCGTGACGTTGCAGCCGTCGAAGAGCCGGTTGGCGAGCGACGAGATCCACTTCGGCGTCAGGTCGGGCTTGACGGCGACGAGATAGACCTCCCGGTCCCAGAGGTGCGCCACGGTGACGATGTAGATGGTGCCGTCCGGCGCGATGGCGGGAGCGGAATTCGCGGGCACCCGCTGGGCGCCGCAGGTCACCGTGCCCGGCACGGCGTCCGGGCTCGGCGGCCACGGCAGGTCAGCGGTCTTGAAGGTGCCTAGGCACTGGTCGCCGGCTCCGGGTGCGCCGGGAGTCAAGGAGGCGATGGTGGCGGTTTTGGCCGTATTGTTGGGCGAGACCTTCACCAGGTACGAGGCCGGCGGATTCACGTCCCAGGGGTTGTCGTGGTCGATCTTGAGAACGTTGTAGTAGACGTTGCCGGCCGCGTCCGCGGTGAGCGGGCCGGCAACGTAGGTGTCCGGGTCGAGCGTGGAGCCGAAGGGCTTGATGCGCGCCACCAGGTGGCCGTCGGACTTGGCAACCTTGTAGATCGAACCGCCGAAGCCCGGGATGTAGACAGAGCTCCCCACCAGGGCGGCATGGAAGACGGTCTCGTCGAAGGCGCCTCTGCCGGTCGCGAAGCTGCCGAAGGGCAACGGCTTCCAGTCGCTCTCGAAGCTCCACACCTCCGACAGGTGGCCGTGCGACCGCCGCAGTTTCTTCTCGTTCCAGATCTGGGTGTTCCGGGTCTCGAGACCCGTGAACACCCCGGTCTTGAACTCCATATAGACGTCGTCGCCGTCGGTCAGCGGCACCTGATAGTGGACTGTCAGGGCGCCGGGCCCTTCGGGATCGGTTTCGATCGCACCAGCGAAAGGATCGTAGACCACGTCGTCGAGGATCTCCCGGGCCTTCTGTCCCGAGACGTTCACCGCTCCAGTGTGCTGTGGGGTGCGGCCCCACTGCGGCCAATCCTGAGACCAG
>DATIOS010000377.1:0-4108 GCA_035472915.1 Thermoanaerobaculia bacterium | reverse complement strand
GCGAGTCGCATGCCAATTCCGCTCCTCACCTGGAAGACCATGGTCACGGGGGCGGATCTGCTGGCCTGCTGGCTCCTTCTCGGAGTGGCCCGGCGGCTCGGCGTGCCCCCTGGGCGGACGGTCTGGTATGCCTGGAACCCGCTGGTGACTCTGGAGGTCGCGGGGATGGGTCACGTCGACGCGCTGGGAGTCGCGGCGGTGGTCGCCGTGGTGTTCCTGCTCGTCTCCCAGCCGCCGCGACGGCCGGGCGCGACGGCCGCTGCAGCAACATGGGCGGCGGCGGGAGCGCTCGCCAAGCTGGTACCGCTGGCGGCACTCCCCATGTGGGCACGGCAGGCTGGACGCCCATGGCGGTTTCTGGGCCTGGCCGGCGGCCTGGTGGCGCTCGCCATGGCGCCGGTGGTGGCCGCCTGCCACGGCGTTCCCCCCGGTCTCGTGACCTACGGCGTCTCCTGGGAGTTCAACGGCCCCGTCTTCGAGCCGCTCTGGCGGGCGCTCGACCGTGCCGGCGCCGCGGGCGCTCTCGCTCACGGGCTCGACCGCTACAAGGCGTGGTCGCAGAACTGGGAGGGGGTCAATTTCATCTATCCCTATCTCTATCCACAGTTTCTGGCCAAGCTGCTGCTGGCCGGCGGTATGGCAGCGGTCGTCCTCGCTTCACTGCGCTGGCGCGATCCGGAGGCAGGAACGGGCCGTCTTTTCGGGGCGTTGCTCCTCCTCTCGGCCACAGTGTATCCCTGGTATCTCTTGTGGGTGCTCCCCTGGGCGGCCCTGCGCCGCAACACCGCCTGGCTGGCTCTTTCGGCGCTCATCCTCCTTTCGTACATCCCCCAGTTTGCGGGAGTGCCGTTGTGGCCCTGGGTGTATCTGGGGATCTGGGGGCCGTTTGGGGTGTTGTTGGTGTTCGAAAGATCAGCCTGATGCCCATCTACCGCCTCACCTTGGCCTATCGGGGCGCCGGTTTCGCCGGCTGGCAGCGGCAGGAGAACGCCCTGGCGGTACAGCAGGTGGTGGAGGAAACCCTGGCGCGGCTGGTGGGCCATGAGGTGCGAGTGGTCGGCGCCAGCCGCACGGACGCCGGAGTGCATGCTCGCGGGCAGGTGGCGCACCTGGAGCTCGCGGAGGCGTTCGAGGCGCGGGGGCTGATTCACGGCGGCAACCACCAGCTTCCGGAGGACGTGCGGATTCTCGGCGCCGCGGAGATGCCCCCCGGTTTCCATGCCCGCAAGCACGCCTGGGGCAAGGAGTACGTCTATCGGCTGAGCCGCGCGGCCATCGTTTCGCCGCTCGACTCCCTCTTCGTGGCCCGGGTTGACACCCGGGTCAACCTCGAAAGGATGTCGCAGGCGACCGTGGCTCTGCCAGGACGGCACGATTTCTCTGCCTTCGCCCTCGCCGGAGGCTCCCACGGGCAACCGTACCGTTCCATCGCCGCCGCCCGTTGGGAGGAGGAGGGAGAGGAGCTGCGCTTCCGCGTGGTGGGCGACGGCTTCCTACGCGGCATGGTTCGTGCTTTGGTCGGGACGCTGGTCGAAGTCGGTACCGGAAAGCGGTCGCTCGAAAGCTTCGCCGGCTTGCTGGCCGGAGGGCCGCGAGCGGCGGCAGGACCCACGGCGCCCGCGCACGGACTCGTTCTGGAACGTGTTTTCTATCCGCCGGAGTGGCGCCTTGAGGGCGATCCGGCACCGCCTGTGATAATTTAGCTACCCTCAGCCATGGCAGACCTGTCCAAACTCGCGACCCCAGGTTCCCCCGAAGAGCTGCTGGTCCGCCGGCTTGACCTCGACCGCCTGCCACGGCATATCGCCATCATCATGGACGGCAACGGCCGCTGGGCGAAATCGCGCAACCTACCGCGGGTGGAAGGTCACCGGGCGGGCGTGGCCTCGGTGCGGGAGACGGTGGAGACGGCCGCCCGGCTGGGTCTCGAGGTCCTCACCCTCTACGCTTTCTCGGTGGAGAACTGGAAGCGCCCGCGATTCGAGGTGTGGACGCTGATGAACCTGCTCAAGGAGTACGTGCGCCGGGAGCGGGAGGCGCTGGCCGAGAACGACATCCGCTTCAACGTCCTCGGCCGCTGGGAGGAGCTGGACCCGTCGGTGGTGCGCGAGCTGCGGGCCACCGTCGAGGCCACCCGACACTGCCGGGGACTGAGCTTCAACATAGCCCTCAACTACTCGGGACGCTGCGAGATCGTGGACGCCTGCCGCCGCATCGTCGCCGACTGGGCGGCGGGCAAGCGGGCGGACATCGACGAAGAAACCCTCGGCCGCTACCTCTATACCTCGGGCCAGGCCGATCCCGATCTGCTCATCCGCACCTCGGGCGAGCTGCGGGTATCGAACTTCCTGCTCTGGCAGATCGCCTATGCGGAGATCTGGGTGACCCAGACGCTTTGGCCCGACTTCCGCCGCCGCGATCTCTACGAGGCGATCCTCGACTTCCAGCAGCGCGAGCGCCGGTACGGCGGCGTTCAGCAGCCCGATTCGGCGGAGGACGTCTTCGCCCTCGGCCAGCTCCCGGGCTGACCGCTCCTAAGCAGCGCCGATGAAGCGACTCCTCACCGCCGCCGTGGCGACCCCCGTCGCTCTGGCGGCGTTGTTCCTGCTCCCCCCTTGGGGCTGGTTCCTGGTGGCCGCCGTGGTCATCGAATGGGCGGCTTTCGAGTACCTGCACGTCGTCCGCGCGCGGGCGCCCAAGGCGCCGCTCGCCATCCTGCTCGTCCTCGTGCCCCTGGCGGCCATCGCCATGGGCGCCGCGCTCTCCGGAGGCGCCTCGATCCCGCAGGTCCGACTGCTCCTGCTGAGCGGGCCGCTGGTGATCTCGGTCGCGATCGGCACCCTCCTGCTGCTCAGCCGCACGCCGCTGGAGGAGACCCTTCCCGCGCTCGGCATCCTGAGCTTCGGCATTCCCTACTTCGCCCTGCCCATCGCCAGCCTCTACCTGTTGCGGTTGGCGGATCCCTGGCTGGTCTTCCTGCTGATGGCCATCGTCTGGCTGGGGGACTCGGCGGCCTACTACGTCGGCTCCAAGTTTGGACGGCACAAGCTGGCACCTGTCATCAGCCCCAAGAAGAGCTGGGAAGGCGCGGCGGCGAGCTTCGCCATCGCCATGGTGGCGGCCGGAGTCTGGAGCTGGTTCCGGTTGGGAAGGCTCGATCCCGGCATCCTGGCGGTCTCGGCCGTGACCGCCGTGACGGCGCAGATCGGCGATCTGGTGGAGTCGATGATCAAGCGCGGCGTGGGAATCAAGGACTCGGGGTCCGTGCTTCCTGGCCATGGCGGCATGCTCGACCGCATGGACGCCATGATCTTCGCCGCCCCCGTCCTCCTCTTCGGACTGTGGTTGCTGGAATCTCTGGGCACCTCCAGCCGTTCGCTATAATCACCGGAATCGCCGGAATGATCGGTACATCACGGTAACGATATGACTCACTTCACCGATATCCTCACCAATCTCCTCGCCTTTGCGTTCGCGCTGGGCGTGATCATCGTCGTCCATGAAGCCGGCCACCTCATGGTGGCCAAGGCCTTTGGCGTCCGCGTGCTGACCTTCTCGATCGGTTTCGGCCGCCGCCTGTGGGGATTCACCCGCGGCGACACCGAGTATCGCGTGTCGCTCGTCCCCCTGGGCGGCTACGTGCGGTTGGGGGGCGAGAATCCGGACGAGATCTCGGACGATCCCCGCGAGTTCCTCAACAAGCCGCGCTGGCAGCGCATCCTCGTCTACCTCGCCGGGCCGGCGATGAACGTCCTGCTGGCCATCATCCTCATCGCCGGCCTGTTCATGGCGGGCATCGAGGTGATGAGCCTGCCGGACACGCCGCCCGTCATCGGCGGCGTCGAGGCGGGAACCTCGGCGGCCCAGGCGGGGCTGCAGCGGGGCGACCTCATCCTCAAGGTCAAGGGCGAGGCGGTCGAGGACTGGAACGCCGTGGTCTTCGCTCTCATCGCCTCGCCTGACCGGCCGGTTCCCCTCACCATCCGGCGCGGTCAGGGCATCCAGCTCCCCAGAACGGATTTCATGTCGCCCTTCTCCTGGGTCCAGCGTAGCTCCGTGGGGCCGTCGTAGGAGAAGCGGACGATCGACTTCAACGTACGTACCTTGC
>DATIOS010000376.1:0-13136 GCA_035472915.1 Thermoanaerobaculia bacterium | reverse complement strand
TGAAGGAACGGCGTGAAGTCGGAGCCCGAGCCCAGCGCATCGAGGTGGAGGGTCTTGCCGTCGCGCGCCTCGGGCGATCCGAACAGGGTGTTGGCGGCGAGGGCGCGGTCGAGAACGCTGACCCTCTTTTCGGGGTCTGGGACGTCGCGCATCACCTGGTTGACGAAGGTTTCCAGGGTGTGGGAGCCGCCGGCGCCGAAATAGCCGCGAGAGTTGCTGTCCGAGTTGATATAAACGACGGCGTGATCGCGGAGCTCGGCGGCGTGAGTCTCGGCCCATTCGGTGGAACCCAGCAGGCCGGGCTCCTCGCCGTCCCAGGCGGCATAGATAATCGTGCGCTTCGGCTTCCAGCCGGTTTTCGCGAGCTCGCCCAGAACGCGCGCCTCTTCGAGCTCCGCGACCATGCCGCTGATCGGGTCCGAGGCGCCATTGACCCAGCCGTCGTGATGATTGCCGCGGACGATCCACTCGTCTGGCCGCTCGGAGCCTGGGAGCTTGGCGATGACGTCATAGACCGGCGACAGGTTCCAATTGAACTCCAGCTTGAGGTGAACTTTGGCGGGGCCGGCGCCAAGGTGATACGGAATGGGCAGCGAGCCACGCCAATCCTCGGGGGCCATGGGTCCGCCCAGGGCCTTGAGCAGCGGCAGGGCGTCGCCATAGGAGATGGGGAGCACGGGGATCTTGGTGATCGTCGGCGCGTCCTTGACGGCGAGCCGCTTGGCGTCCTCGGTGGCGCCGATGCCCGGCGTCAGGGGATCTCCCGAGTAGAGCGGCATGTCCGCCACCGAGCCGCGCTGTCCGCTCTTGTCGCTGCGATAGCCTCCCTTGGGGTAGACGTCGCCCTCGAAGTAGCCGTCCTCATGGGGATCGGAGTAGATAATGCAGCCGATGGCGCCGTGCTCGGCGGCAACCTTTGGCTTGATGCCGCGCCAGGAGCCGAAATACCGGGCGATGACGATCTTGCCCTTGACGTCGATACCTCGCCGTTGGAGCTCGTCGTAGTCTTTGGGCACTCCGAAGTTGACGTAGACGAGCTCGCCGGTGACGTCGCCGTCGGTCGAGTAGGCGTTGTAGAGGGGGAGCTGCTCAGTGGCCTGACCGGAGGTGGAGTCCTCTGGAATGGCCGGCTCGGTAAGGCTCGCCTTGTAGCGAATTGGAGCTTCCATCTCCAGCAAGCGCACCTTGGGAGTGGGGAACAGGACCTTGAACTGCTCGATCTGAGTCTGATATCCCCAGGAGCGGAAGAGGCCCGCCATGAGCTCGGCGTTCTCCTTGTCCCAGGGCGAACCGACGTGGTGGGGATGGGCGGTGAGCCGCTGCATCCATTGGCGCTGGTTGGCGGCGTTCAAGAGGGAGTCGAAGCGAGCTTCGAGGGCTCGCTCCTCGCTGGCGCGGTCGTTGCTAAAGCCGAGGAGGGGTTCCGAGGAAGAAACCGGGGGTTGGGCTGCGGCCGGGCCGGCGAGAGCCAGGGCCAGGGCCGGAATCACAAGATGACGTCGTCCGAACATGAGGCGGTTTCCTCCGGCACGGCCGCGATCCGGCGTGCGTAGATTGGGTCAAGACAGCGGGGGGCATTGTATCGCCCGGTACAGGTTGCATAGCGATCTGGAGAGATACGGATTTGACGACGGAAGGTTCGCGGGTTCAGGGTGAGGGATCGGGGGGAAGATCGCGGCGGGGATTTCGTGCTCGATGGGCCGGGCTTTCAGTGGATAGCCTGGAGTGGGCCGTCGGCTTATTTTGCGGCTTTATCGGCGCCTTTCTCCTCGTCGCTCCCCATCGCTTTCAGGGCGTCCCTTACAAAGTCCTCCTGTCCCAGGGGCTCGCCTGGGGATCGCTCGCGCTCCTCTCCGGGGTGTTGATGCTGGTGGTGGTCGTGCTGCGTCCGCGACCGTGGGTGTCCGTCGCCGTCCATGGCCTGGCCGGCGCGACACTCCTGGCGCTCGCCGTGAGCTTCGCGCGGGTGGGAGCGCGAACCGGAGTGATCACCTACTCCATCGTGGGCTTGGCGACGGTTGTCGCTGGCTGGCACCGGCGCCAAGCCGCCGAGGATGTTGGCGATCTTTTTGGTCTGGTCATCGGCCTGGTCGCCACCGTCACAGGCTTCTCGCTGACGGTGTTTCCAGGGCTCTTCCAAGGCGCCGTCTACGGTCCCTATCGAAGCTCTCTGCTGGTTCTGGGTCCCGCGCTCTTGCTGGCTGGGCTGCTCCTCGGTTGGGCGCAACTTACACCGCGGCTCGGGCGGCGGCATGTCTGGGAAATCCATGTCTTTGCCGGCACTGCGCTCGTCACCTTCGGTGCCTTGATCGCCCTGCCCGGCCGCCTGTGGACAGGGATCGCCCTCTACTGCGGCGGCGGGATCATGGTGGCTGTCCTGCCCTGGCTGCGGCGCCGGCTCGCGGCGCTGGATACGACGGCGTTGCAGACGCGCCTGGCACTGGCCTTGGCGATTGCCACTTCGCTGGCGCTCATTCTCGCCACCGCCGTGGTGACGGCCCAGGAGGAGCAGCTGGCGGTGGAGCAGATCCTGGCCATCCAGACCATCGAGGCCGAAGCGATCGCCCAGAACGTTTCTGATTACGTCGAGATGAGCGGCGCTCGAACTCTTGCCGTCGCTGCCCTGGCGGGCCGGACGCCCTTGACTCCGGAGTCGCAGGTGACTCTCTTGATGGCGTCTCGTCGCGCCTATCCTGACGTTGCCGGCTTTCGTTCGCTCGGTCTCGACGGCCGGCTGATCGCCGCCGTGGGCCTTCCCCTCGCACCTCGACTCCTGCAAGGCCTGGTGAGCACGATGGGGGAGGAGCGAGAGCCAAGGCTCCAAGTCACGATTTCTCCGGCCGGCGTGGGCTCGCTGCTGTTCCTGGGGGCGCCCATCCACGACGCCGCAAGGAAACTGGCCGGCGTGCTGGTCGCTGCCCTCGATTCCGAAGCCTTGGGCAGGCGAATCGCCCGGCCGGGATCCAAGGTGGTGATGAATGACGGCTACGGCAGGCTCATTGCCGTCCGCGACGAGCTTCCTCCCGGAGCCGAGCGGTTACCCGGTCTTCCGGCCGGCTGGGACCGCGCGATCCCCTCCGGCCGGGTGGTGCAGGGTGGGAGCGGCGTCGCCGGTTTCGCCCGGGTACCTGGTGTTGGCTGGGCTGTCGCCGTGGAACGGCCTCGCGGTACCGTTCTGGCAGGCGTTCGCCGGGGGCGCGACGTGGCATTTTGCCTGCTCCTGGCCGTCGTCCCACTGGCGGCGATCGGTGGCATTCGCGCCGCGGGCCGTATCGCCCGTCCGCTTCAGACCCTCTCGAAGGCGGTCGACGAGCTGACGGCCGGGAATCTCGCGGCGCCACTGGACGACGACAGCACGATCACCGAAGTGACGCGCCTTTCTTCCGCCTTCCGGGAGATGCGCGACCGCCTGGCGGCCCGCACCCGGGAAAGCGAGCGCCTGGCCGCCGAGCTGCGGGCCCGCGCCGAGGCGCTGGCCGAGGCTGACCGGCGCAAAGACGAGTTCCTGGCGATGCTGGCCCACGAGCTGCGCAATCCACTGGGAGCGATCGCCAACGCCTCCTACTTGATCGAGCAGCTTGGGACCTCGTCGCCGCCGATGGACCGGTCCGTCGCCATCATCCGGCGCCAGATCCAGCACCTGGTGCGACTGGTGGACGATCTGCTGGATGTGTCGCGGATCACCCGTGGCAAGGTGGAGCTGCGGCGGGAGCTTCTGGACCTGGTGGAGATCGTGCGTAACGTCGTGGATACCATCCGGCCGCTGGCCGAGGCCAAGTCTTTGAGCCTGCGGCTGGATCTTTCCTCTGAATCCCTGCCTCTGGAGGGAGACGCTACCCGTTTAGAGCAAGTGTTCTCCAATCTGCTACGCAATTCGGTCAAGTTCACCCCGCCAGGTGGGCACATCGACGTCTCGGCCGGACGGGACGCCTCCGGCGAGGCGGTGATCCGGGTCCGCGACGACGGCATCGGCATCGCGGCCGATCTGCTGCCGCGTGTCTTCGACCTCTTCGCCCAGGGCGAGCAGGCCCTCGACCGTGCAGGAGCGGGCCTCGGCATCGGCCTCACCCTGGTGCGCAGCCTGGTGGAGCTTCACGGCGGCCGAGTGGAGGCCAGCAGCGCGGGGCCGGGGCTAGGAAGCGAGCTCGAGGTACGGTTACCGTTGGCTTCTTCTTGAGGATCGGTGATGCGCGGCGAGCATCTGGTAGGATCGCCTCCCTTTACGCCTGACGAAACCGATGAGCAAAGGCTGTATGTTCAAGATCGTCTTCCTCAACCAGGGCAACGTGGTGGAGCTCTACGCCCGCCAGGTGGCCCAGGGGAGCCTGTTTGGCTTCATCGAGATCGAGGATCTGGTCTTCGGTACCCGCTCGGAGGTGGTGGTCGATCCCACCGAGGAGGGGCTGCGTAGCGAGTTCGGCCAAGCCAAGCGCTTGTACCTTCCCATGCACGCCGTCCTCCGTATCGAGGAGGTGGAGCAGGAAGGTGTCGCCCGGATGCGGTCGGTCAAGGGCGACGAGGGAATCGTTCGCGCCTTCCCCATACCCATCCTGCCGCCGGGCGATCCGCGGGGGAAGTAGGAGAGCTCGATGTCGATCGAATCACCCGAAGACCTGGAAAAGTTGCGCGAGATCGGCCGGATCGTGGGCCTGACCATTCAGGAGGTGAGGAAGTATGTCCGGCCGGGGATCACGACGGCCGAGCTGGACGCGATCGGCGATCGCTTCCTGGCCGCTCATGGGGCCCATCCGGCGCCGCGCCTGACCTATAACTTCCCGGGCGCCATCATGATCTGCGTCAACGACGAGGCGGTGCACAGCGTTCCCGGCGAGCGGCGGATCGAAGCCGGAGACCTGGTGAAGATCGACATCACGGCGGAGCGGGACGGCTACTACGCCGACGCCGCGATCACCGTGGCCGTGCCGCCGGTCGAAAACCTGCAGCACAACATCATCCAGGCGGCGCAGTCAGCTTTCCGGAAAGGCGCTCGCGCCGCCCGCGTCGGCAACCGGGTCAACGACATTGGCCGAGCGGTGGAGACCGAGGTCCGGCGCCGTGGCTTCACCGTGCTGCGGGAGCTCTCC
Organism: Thermoanaerobaculia bacterium; assembly: GCA_035472915.1. Lineage (GTDB taxonomy): Bacteria > Acidobacteriota > Thermoanaerobaculia > Multivoradales > UBA5704 > DATARR01. The sequence continues at coordinate 8,052 of DATIOS010000376.1, read as the reverse complement.
GGCCACGGCGTCGGACGCTCCATCCACGAAGAGCCCCAGGTGCCGAACGTCTACGATCCCCGCAGCTCCCGCCGTCTCACCGAAGGACTGGTCCTCACCATCGAGCCCATCATCGCCGCCGGCGCCTCGCACGTGAAGGTGGACGGCGATAAATGGACCACCCGCACCGTCGACGGCAGCCTCTCGGCCCACTTTGAGCACACCCTGGTGATCACCCGCGACCGGCCGATCCTGGTGACCCAGGTGGCGGAGGGGTAGCAAGGATCTCTCGGAATGAGCCGAAGGCCATTCGGAACCTACAGCGCTCCAGAACGGCCTTCGCTTCATCCGCTTGCTCGATCGCCAGGAGATTTCGCCGGATCGCGAGAAGCAACAAACCCGGCGTGTTGAGAATGCGCCCCGGTCCGAGAAGGCACTCAGCCTCACGGAGGAATACCCGTTTCTCGTCCGATGCAATGTACCAGCCCTGCATCGTGGCGAGGGCAAGGCAAGCCGCTTCTCCCTTGCCCATGACCTGAAGGAGCTTCGCATAGAGCGTCAAGGTCTCGAGTCCTTCGAGTGACGTTTCACGGAGATGGCCGAGATTGAGGGAGCGATCGAGGCGGGCTCGTGCCTCGGCGCTCGTTACCTCTTGGCGCACCTCCGGGGGAGTGACGAAGTCGAAGCCTGCCAGCGCGCCCAGGAGATCGAGACGGTCGAGATGAGCCAAGTTGATCAGGACGTTGGCATCCACCACCACGGTCCGCTCGACCACCGGCTTTATTCGAATCCTTCGGGCAGGATGGCGACGCTGCCCGCGTCCTTCTGGAGCCCGTCCCCTTCCAGGATTGCTGCGAGGTCGTCTACGGAAACTCCCACACCGGCGGCCAGCTCGCGGAGCTTTCCGCGGGTGATCTTCTCGCGGCGGTAGGCTTCGAGGGCGAGGCCGAGGAAACGGGAGCGAAACTCTCCGCGACCGGCTGCGTTGTCGGGCTCCGGGAGGCCGAGAAGCCCGGCGACTCTCTTTCCGTGACCGGCTTCTTCCTTGGCGAGCAGCGCCTCGAGCTCGGTCTGTGACAGCAGGTGCAGATTTCGCAGGCGATAGAGCGCTGCAACGCGGCTGACGCCGAAGTGGTGAGCCAGGAGCACCACGTCATAGATCTGCACTCGCTGCGACCCTGGCTCGGTCCGGGTTTCCGCGGGCACGGCGACCACGCCATCGAAAACTTCCAGGCGTTCCCGGCTTGGCTGACCCTTGCCGAGGTGGATCAGGAAGTCGCGGACTCCTTCCTCGGGCATGAGGAAGCACGCGGCAAAAACGTTGGCTCGCACTTCGGCCAACTCGTCCCGATTGGAGGCACGGCTCAAGGTGCCGCGGAGCTGGCGGTCGAAAAGCACGTGAGCGTACTCATGGACCCACGAGAACCGGCGGCGCAACAGGGAGTGCCGACGGTTCACCACCACGAAGAGGCTCAAGGCCGGGTCCATCAAAGTGAGCCCGGAGACGTCGTCGGGCAGGTCGAGGAGGGCGGTGCGTACTCCCTCGCTCCCCAGAAGATCGGCGGCGTCCCCAACTGGACGGACGGTGAGACCCAGGCGCCGCCGCTCGTCCGCCGCCACCCGGATTCCCTGCTCGATGGCCTGCCACTTGCCACGCAATGCACCTCCGGCATACACCGGCACTCCGAGCTGAGCGCGATCCAGACCGAGAAGGCCCTCCAAGGTGGCCAGCTCACGAGCGAGCGCGACACAGTCGCCGATCGCCTTGACGACCTCATCACGCCCAGCCACACCCGAATCAGCGCGGAAGAGGGCTACGAGAGAATCGTCGGGACGAAACTCGGCTGCCAGGAAGTCGCGGATATCGCGTCCATACAGGCGAGCAAGACCGTCCAACTCCAGGCTGGAAACGGCTCGGTTCCCGAGCTCAATCTGGGCCACCGAGGAGCGCGAGATCCCGAGTTGCCGAGCGGCGTCCTCCTGCTTCAGTTCTGCAGCCTCGCGCGCTTTCCGCAGCCGGTGAGCCAGATCTTCCTGTTGGATTGCCATGACGATACTCCCTTCGTTGCTTCAGGGAGTCATGTTAGATAAACTAACGCAGATTGTCAAGTTTTGACTATTGCAAGCTAGCCGGCCGCGTCGAACTGCGTTCGCACACCGCCCTGGTCGAAGGTGGGCCGGTCGAGGGCGAAGGTGGGGAGGGGAGAGCGGTCCGTGAGGATTGTTTCCGCCGCGTACTCGCCCAAGGCGGGTCCGAGCTTGAAGCCGTGACCGGAGCCACCGCCGAGGAACCAGACGTTGGCGGCGTCAGGGTGACGGTCGAAGAGCAGGTGGCCGTCCGAGGAGCTCTCGTACTGGCAGACTCGGCTTTCCACCAAGGGCGCTCCGGCGAGAGAAGGGAATCGGTGGGCCATGGCGGCGCGGACCTCCGCGAGGAGAGAAGGCGTAAGCGTCCGCTCGGTGGCGGTGGGATCGAAGGGTCCACCCCGCGAGTCGTCCGCCACTTTGAAGCCGCGGTGCTCGTTGCCGGGAATGCCGTAGTAGATGTGCTCTCCGCTGAGGTCGATCCATACCGGACAAGCGTCTTCCTGGAAGCGGAGATCTCCCGCCGGCGGACCGAAGTAGAAGACCTCCTGCCGAGTGGGGAGGATCCGTCGTTCACCGATCACTTCGGGGAAAAGACTTCCCAGCCAAGGCCCGCAAGCGAAGACGTAGAGGTCGACGGCGAGCGTGGAGCCGTCCGCGAGATCCAGCCGCTCCATCCGGCCTTTCGCGATCGGCCCGGGTGTCACAGAGGCCAGCCTGACCTCGCCGCCTTCGGCGGCCACCGCGTTTGCCACGGCATGGCAGGAGCGGCGAGCCAGGAGAAAGCCGGCCTCCGCTTCGTAGAAGGCGCTTCCGACGCCGTCGAGATCGATCTGCGGGAATCGTTGCCGGCTCTCGGCGAGGCTCAGCTCGACGAAGGAGAGTCCGGCTTCGACTAGGAGAGGGAGGCTGGTGCGGACATATTTGTCGTCCTCGCCGCACATCCAGAGGCAGCCGGTGCGCCGAAAGAGCGGCAGCCCCCAGCGCGCCTCAGCCTCACGCCAAAGTGAATAGGCGCGCGCAACCCAGTCCACATAGACCTTGTCAGGCCCGTAGACGCCGCGGATGATCCGTGTCTCGTCCCCCGAGCTGGAACGGGAGTGCCCCGGGCCCCAGGCATCCAACAGAGTGACGCGGGCGCCGCGGCGGCGTAGCTCCAGGGCCGTCCAGCCCCCGAAAGCACCGGCGCCGACGACCGCGATATGGGGAGAGGTCGACATTTAGTTGGCTCCTTCCGGTCCCTGGGTCGAGAGGACTCCATGCCGGCCGCGGACGGGCGCGTAGTGCATCGTGCAGACGGGGAGCGCGCCTTGGCGAAGGCGCTCGGCGAGCAAGTCGCCTAACGGTACGCAGCGCAGGCCTGCTACTTTCGCCGCCCGCAGGAAAACGCGGAATCCCTCCGCATAAGGTCCGCCTTCCAACTCCGAATGGAGAGTGAAGACCGGCCAGGAGGCTCGTTCTGACTCCTCGACCATGGCCGCAAAGTAGGAGGCCGCGTCCGTGAAGGTGTCGCCCAGCGCCTCGTCCAGAGTGGGGAGAGTGGCAGGAACCTGCGGCGTCGCCAGCGTCCGTCCTCGCACCACCGGTAGAAAGGGCTCGGTTCCCCGGCAGTCTGTCGCATAAGTGAGACCGTAGGACTCCTCGTGGAGCAGGGCGTCGTCGCTGGTCAGCCAGGCTGGCGCCGCGTAGGTTTTCGGTGCTTCGCCGAAAATCGACTGGTACGCGCCGAAGCCCTTGTCCAGCTCGCCGGCCGTTTTGGCCGGTGGAAAATCGAGAAGGCGATCCTGCCATTTGCGGTGGTCCCAGGCATGAACGCCCGTCTCGTGTCCTTCGTCCCGAGCGCGGCGAGCGATTTCCGGAAAAGCTGTGGCGATGGGGCGCGACGGGAGCAATGTGCCCGAAAGGATGGTGCGCCAGCCATAGACTCGGGCGGCGCCGGTGCGGGTCATCTTGGTGAGGAAACCCGGGCGCAGGGCGTTCAGCACGGCAAGCCCGCTGCGGTCCGGCCCCATGGAGAGGTAGAAGGTGGCCCTGACCCCCTCCTCCGCCATGATGTCCAATAGACGGGGGACGCCGAGGCGCATGCCGTCGTGGGTGTCGACGTCGACTCGCAAGCCCAATACGCGGTCGGCCATGGGATCAGGAGGCCGCAGCCGGAGACTCGGCCTCGCCGCCGGTGCGCAGCCAGTCCTCGAGGAAGGCCTCATAGGTGCGTTCCAGGGCCTCGTCGAGAGTAGTCTTGGGGTCCCAACCGAGAAGCCGTTGAGCCTTCTTGATCGAGGGCTTGCGCGCCACCATGTCCTGGTAGCCCTTGCCGAAGTAGGTGTCGGAGCTGACGGACTCCAGGCGCGCCGGGACGAAGCCGGGGAGGCGATCGTGGTGCGCGTCGTGGATCGCCGCCAGCTTCTGCGCCAGCTCGACGACCGAGCACTCGTTGTAGGGGTTGCCGACGTTGAAGATCTCGCCGTCGCAGACTCCGCCCGGGTTCTCGATGATGCGCATCAGCAGGTCGATACCATCCTCCACCCAGGTGAAGCAGCGTTTCTGCTCGCCGCCGTCCACCAGCCGGATGGGCTCGCCGGTCACCAGGTTGACGATGAACTGGGTGAGCACTCGCGACGAGCCTTCCTTGGCGGCGTAGATGTCGTCCAGCCGTGGGCCGATCCAGTTGAAGGGCCGGAAGCAGGTGTAGCGCAGCCCCTCCTGCTGGCCGTAGGCGGCGATGACGCGGTCCATGAGCTGCTTCGAGCAGGCGTAGATCCAGCGCTGCTTGTCGATGGGGCCGTAGACGAGCGGGCTCGAATTCTCGTCGAACTCCGCGTCCGGGCACATGCCGTACACCTCGGAGGTCGAGGGGAAGGCGAGCCGCCGGCGATATTTGACACACCAGCGGACGACCCGCAGGTTCTCCTCGAAGTCGAGCTCGAAAACCCGTAGCGGTTCCTTGACGTAGGTCGCGGGCGTGGCGATGGCGACGAGCGGCAGGATCACGTCGCACTTCTTGACGTGGTACTCGATCCACTCCTTGTTGATCGTGATATCCCCCTCGATGAAGTGGAACTGGGGGTGACCGAGGGAGTGGTCGAGCTTGGAGGACGCGAGGTCCATCCCGTACACGTGCCAGTCGGTCGTGGTGACGATGCGATGGGTCAAGGCATTGCCGATGAAGCCATTGACCCCGAGGATGAGCACTTTCATCAACGAACCTCCGTCAGGAGCCGAGACGCTCCCCCGGCGCAATCTGCGCGGCCAGGGCGAGTGAGCAGGCGGGCAGCTCCGGCTGCCCTTCGAGTTGCAGGGTGACGAGACGCACGGCACCGTCATCGCCATCGCCGGTACCCGCCGCCACCGTGATGCCGCCCGCATTGACGGCGGTCACTGTTCCTGGGGCGCCACCGAATCCCGGCACCGGCAGGGCCCACCATACCAGGAGCCGCCGGCCGCGCAGGGTGGTGAAGGCCCCAGGATACGGGTGGGTCACGGCGCGGACCAGATCATAGATGCGCTTGGGCGTCCACGACCAATCGATTCGGCCGTCGGCCGGTTTGCGGCCCCCGCGGTAGGAGCCTTGGGATAGATCCAGGGGCGAGGCCTGAGCACTACCCGCTGCGAGAGCCGGGAGGGCACGGTCGAGAAGGCGCCGCGCGGCATCCTCCAGCTTGCCGTAGAGCGTGAAGGCGGTATCCGCGAAATCGATCACCACCCGTTCCTGATCCACCAGGGCGCCGGCGTCCGGCTTCTCCACCATGTAGTGCAGCGAGACCCCGGTCTCCGTCTGTCCCTCGACGAGGACCCAGTTGACCGGTGCCCGGCCACGATAGCGCGGCAGCAGTGAGCCGTGCAGGTTGAGCGCTCCCCGGCCCGCGAGGGCCAGGACGTCGGGCGGAATCATGAACCGGTAATAGAAGGAGAAGAGGAAGTCCGGCGCGTACGACGCGACGAGGTCCTTGACCTCCGGGCTCTTCGCGTCGCCAGGGAAATGCACGGGAATCCCCCGCGCCTCCGCCTTCGCCGCCAGCGACTCCCACCAAACCTCTTCCCGCGGATCGTCGCGGTGGGTGACGACGGCGGCGACCTCGAAGCCATGGGCGAGCAGGGCCTCGAAGCCGAGGCACCCCATGGTGTGATACCCCATCACCACCGTCTTCGTTTTTTCCACTGTCCTCATCGGGAGGCTTCCACGCCGCCGCCGCCAGGTGCCGCTACGCCGTCGCGGATCACTTGGCGCACCACGAAACGCGGGCGGTCGCGGACCTGCTGATAGATCCGTCCCACGTACTCGCCCAGCAGGCCGATGGCGAAGAGCTGCACTCCGAGGAAGAAAAAGACCAGGGCGAAGAGAGTGAAGACGCCGCTGACCGCCCAGCTCTGCCCCCAGATCAGCCTGCCGGCGATGAGAATCAGGGCGAGGATCGTCGAGAGGGCTGCCATGACCACGCCCACGCCCATGGTGAAGCGCAGCGGCAGCAGCGAGAAGCTGGTCATCAGGTCGAACTGCAGCCGGATGAGCTTCCAGAAGCTGTACTTGCTGTCGCCGTGGTGGCGCTCGTCGTGGGCCACCGGGATCTCGGTGACCCGGCCGGCATACAGGTCAGCGAGGACGGGGATGAAAGTCGAGATCTCCTGCGAGGCGGCGAGGACTTTCACGACCGGCCGGCGATATGCCCGCAGCATGCAGCCGTAGTCCGAGAGCTGCACGCCTGTGGCCACGGCCGTCATCCGGTTGATGATCCGCGAGGCCACGCGGCGCAGCAGCGGATCCTGGCGCTGGACGCGCACCGAGCCCACCACGTCGTAGCCTTCCTCCATCTTGGCCACCAGCTTGGGAATCTCCTCCGGCGGGTTCTGGAGGTCGGCGTCCAGGGTGACGACGATCTCTCCGCGGCAGGCCTCGAAGCCGGCGAAAACGGCGGCGTGCTGGCCGTAATTGCGGTTGAAGTCCACGACCACGATATGCGGATCGCGGGCCGACGCCTCCTGGAGGAGGGCGAGCGAACGGTCGCGGCTGCCGTCGTTGACCAGCACAACCTCGTACGGCTTTCCCAGCGGCACCAGGGTCGCCGTCAGCCGGTCCAGAAGCTCCGGCAGGTTCTCCTCCTCGTTGAAGACGGGAATCACCACGGAGAGATAAAGATCGGCCATTCTTCAGTCCTTCTCTCAGTCCTTGGCGTGCGCCAGCACGTCCTTGACGGCGTCGACCACGTACACAACGTCGTCCTCGGTCATGTCGGGAAAGAGCGGCAACGAGCAGATGCGGTCCGAAACCCACTCCGCCCTGGGCAGCGAGCCCATCACACCGGGGTACTTCTGAACGTAGTAGGGCTGCGTGTGGACGGCCCGGAAATGAAGACCCGTGCCGACGTTGCGTTGGCGCAGGGCCGCCATGAATTGATCGCGGGTGATGCCAGCCGAGTCCAACACCTTGGCCACATAGAGGTGCCAGGTGTGGAAGTGGTCGTAAGCCGGCGCGCTGGGCCGGCCGATTTCCGGCACCTCGGCGAACAGCTCATCGTAGACGGCCGCCAGCTCCCGGCGGCGGGAATTGAACTCGTTCACTGAAGCCAGCTGGTGAATGCCGAGCGCGGCCTGGATGTCCATGAAGTTGTATTTGAAGCCGGGCAGCACGATCTCCACCTGCGGCGTTCCGCCTTCCGCGTAGCGGTTCCAGGCTTGCTTCTCCAGGCCGTGAAAACGCAGAGCCCGCAGCTTCTTGGCGAGCTCGGGATCGGTGAGGGTCAGCATGCCCCCCTCGCCGGTGGTCATGTTCTTGATCGGGTGGAAGGAGAAGGCGGCCAAGCGATCGAAGAGGCCCACGTGCCGCCCTTTATATAAGGTCCCTACGCCGTGGGCGGCGTCCTCGAAAATCCACAACGAATGTTTGCGGGCGATGGCGAGCAAGGCATCCATGTCGCACGGTGCGCCGCCAAAGTGGACAGGGAGGATGCCCACGGTCCGCTCGGTGACCGCCGCGGCGGCTGCCTCGGGATC
>DATIOS010000375.1:0-5066 GCA_035472915.1 Thermoanaerobaculia bacterium | reverse complement strand
TGCTGATGTGCCTCGATCTCGTCCAGATCTTCGACAGCAGCAAGGCCGCGCCGAAGGTCCACGAAGAGTTGCGGGGCGCGGAATCCCCAGAAGCTGACCGCCGATGACCGCTCGGCCTCGGTGCCGGCGAAGGTGGTCTTGAGGGCGAGCGCGCCGCACGACAGACCCGCCAGAACGCCGCCCAGGTAGATCGCCATGTGGGCCGGAGTCCAGAAAGTGTCCCGGCCGATCGTCATGTGCCAGGAGATGTCCCACAGCAGGCCGACGACGATGCTGGTCGAGCCCGCCAGCATGGCGGTGAGATACCAGGGCAGGGCAGCGGCCGTCTCGATCCTCGAACGGACGGCGATGCCTGGGGCGACAGATTCCATGGACGGGCTCCTTCTCCGAAGAGTTTCCCTCAGAGAGATAGTACGCCGGACGCCGTCCCGGCGTTGCGATTTCAGCGCCGGGACTCTGCTACGATACATGGCCATGCTGACGAGACGGACCCCCTGGGTCCTCGCCTTGACGGTCGTCCTGCTGCTGAGTGCCATCGATCTGCACCCGGCGGGGGAGCTGCACGACGTCCTGGGCTCCGCGGGAGAGGGAAGTTACTCCCAGTCCGCGAAACACCCCAACGCCCCGATCCACTTCGAGCAGTTTGAGGCCGGCCAGCGGCCGGTCTGCCCGATCTGCCTGCACCAACTGCGGACGGGTGGCGCCCATGTACCTGTCGCGGCCCACCTCCACGCGCCTTCGCTGGCCGGATTCCGCGGGCTCGTCTCCACTCCTCTCCTGCGTGAGCGTTGCGCCGCTCCCCGCGGCGCCCGCGGTCCGCCGTCCGTCTGACCTCCCGTTCCGTTCGCGACGTCTAAGCCGCCCCGCTTCGCTTGAAGCGGCGAGCCTCTGCGCGGTTTTCCGCGCGGGCTCATGAACGAAACATCTCCCCGGCTCGCCGCGAGTGGCGGCCGGGGGAAAGGCCCTTGGCCTTTCTTGGAGGTTCGATGACTTTACAAAATCGATTCGTAGGCAGAGCTTTGCTCGGCTGTGCCCTCAGTTTTGCCATTTTCGTTCTCGCTCTCCCGGCCGCCGCCGGTGCCGGGCAGATCCGCGGCAAGGTCGTGGATCCCGCCGGTGCAGCCCTTCCAGGCGTCACCGTAACGCTTGCCAACGACCTCTCCGGCTCATCGCAGCAGACCGTCTCAGGTGCGGACGGCTCCTTCATCTTCTATAACGTCCCCAATAACCCCTATCACCTGCGGGCGTCGCTCGAGGGCTTCGCCGAGTTTCACGCCGACGTCGAGGTTCGCGGCAGCGTGCCGCTCGAGCAGAAAGTCGAAATGACGCCGACCTTTTCCGGCTCCACCACGGTGACGGCGGAGAAAGAGAACGTCGAGCTGGAGACCGACGACTCTTCCTCCCACGTCGATATCGACAAGTCGCTCGTCCGCCGCTTCGCCGCACCGGTCGCTTCGCGCGCCTTCGAGGCCATCGTGCTTTCCGCTCCCGGCTTCAGCCAGGACGAGAACGGCCGCTACCATTTTCAGGGCGGCCATTCGCAGCAGCTCCTGGTGATCGACGGCCAGCCGATCGGCGACCAGGTTGGAGTCACCTTCTCCAACTCGCTCAACCCGGCGATTGCCGAGGGAATCGAGATCGTCACCGGCGGCGTGCCTGCCGAGTATGGAGAGAAGGCCTTTGGCGTCATCAACCTGACCACCCGATCCGCGTTGGGGCACAACGGTTTTCACGGCGACGTGGGAGCCGGCGCCGCGCGGTTTTCGACCCTGGAAGGTTCGGCGGCCGCAGGTTGGGGAGGATCCCGTACCGGTCTCTTCTTCGATCTCGACGCCTCGAAATCTGATCGGTTCCTCGATCCGGTTTCCTTCGACAACTTCCACAATCACGGCGACACGCGCCGGCTCTTCGGCCGCTGGGACGGTCTTTCGGCCACCGGCTCAGATTCCTTCCGGCTGACCGGCAGTGGCGGCAAGACAGACCGCGACGTGACCAATCTTCCCTCGCAGGAAGAGGCCGGCCAGAACCAGCAGGTTGCTTCGCAGGATTGGAATCTGAACCTCGGCTACCAGCACGTGGCCGCGGCGGGCTGGGTCTTCGACGCGCAGATTTATGGGCGCGACAACACCCTCCGGTTGACCGGTTCGCCGAACGACACGCCGGTCTTCGCCGAGCAGGACCGTTCGCTCCAGAATCAGGGGACCAATCTGTCGCTCTCGAAGTTGGTGGGCGGCAACGAGCTCAAGGCTGGGGTTCAGGCCAAGCGCTTCCCGATCCGCGAGTCGTTTCGCTTCGGTATCACAGATCCAAGCTTGAACGATCCCGAGTCCGACAGCTTCAACCCGAACGTCGCCCCCTACGATCTGACGCGGGGTGGCACCTTGTTCAACTTCAACGGCGAGCGAACGGGCCAGTATTACGCGGGCTACGTCCAGGACAACCTGCACTGGCAGAACCTGACAGTCAACGCCGGTCTGCGCTACGACCACAACAACCTTTTCGAGACCGAGAAGCTGCTCCAGCCGCGCATCGGCCTCGCTTATTACATTCCGGCCACGAAGACCGTCCTTCGCGCCGCCTACGACCGGATGTTCATCACCCCGGAGTACGAGAACATCCTGCTTTCCTCCTCGGCCGCCGCGGCGGCGCTCGTGCCGCCCGAATTGCAGAGCAACAGCCAGCTTGGCGGAGGGCATCTGTTCAACGTTTCCGAGCGGCACAACTCCTACAACTTCGGACTCCAGCAGGGGCTTGGCTCCGCGCTGCGGCTCGATCTCTCCTATTGGAAGCGGAAGGTGGTGAACGCTGCCGATCAAGACCAGTTCTTCAACACCGGCATCGTCTTCCCCCTCAACTTCAAGGGCGGAGACCTGAATGGCTGGAACGCCAGGGTGGACGGCGGACCGTGGAACGGCGTGCGCGGATACCTCTCGATCGGCCACGTCCACGCCCTGTATGAGAATCCCTTCGTCGGCGGTCTCTTTCTCGACGCCGGCGCGCTCGACACCCTCTCCGGCGGCTCGTTCCTGATCGATCACGATCAGGATCTCCAGGAGCAGCTCGGCGTCTTCTGGGACATCCCCCGGACGGGGTTTTGGTTGGGTGTCACCCAGCGCTACGACTCGGGTCTGGTGACCGACGCGGGCGCGATCGAGGACGTCCTCGCCAGCCCCGACACCGCCTACGCGGCGCCCTTCATCCGCTTCGGTGAGGATCCGCAGCGCATCCGGCCGCGCACGATCTGGAACGCCTCGCTGGGCGCCCGGCTCCAACAGTACGGCCTGCCGTTCGAGGTGCAGCTCGACGTGCTCAACATCGCCGACAAGGAGGGCCTCTACAACTTCCAGTCGGTTTTCGGCGGCACCCACGTGATTCCGCCGAGGACAATCGCCGGGCGTATTCGTTACGTGTTCTAGGGCCGTCGATTGACCGTTCGGACCGCAGAAGTGAGGCCGTCCCTTTCGCTGGTGGACCTGTCCCTTTGCCTGACAGGTTCGCCTCCTCCTCGATAGGGGCGGTCTCTCTTCTGCGGTCCGAAGCGGCTGGCGCCTACAATAACCCACCATGCTCGAACCGCGTCCATTCCGCGTGCCCACTCGCGTCGTCATGGCTCCCGGCTGCCTCGGCCGGCTCTCCGAGGTGATCGACGGCTACGCTCCAGGGCGGGTGCTGTTGGTAACCGACGCCGGCATCGAGGAGACCGGCTGGCCGGAGCGGATCTGGAAAGCCCTGGCCGACCGACAGATCGAGGCCATCACCTTCGACAGCGTAGAGCCCTATCCCCGCACCTCGACGGTCGACCGGCTGGCCGATTGGGGACGGGAAGAGGGAGTCTCGCTGGTTCTCGGGATCGGCGGCGGCAGTGTGCTCGACGCGGCCAAGGCCGCCGCCATGCTGATTCCCAACGGTGGCTCGGCGGTTCAGTACGAAGGTCGAAATCGCTATGAGAAAGAGCCGTTGCCCTTCATCGCGGTCCCTACCACCTGCGGCACCGGCTCGGAGGTGACTTGGGTCTCCGTCCTCACGGACGAGGAGCGGCAGGCCAAGATCAGCGTCAAGGGCGAGACGATGTACCCATCCTGGGCGCTCGTGGACTGCGAGCTGCTGCGCACTCTCCCGAGCCGCCTGGTGGCTTGGACGGGCGCCGACGCGCTCACCCACGCCGTCGAGGCGTTCACCTGCCGGCTGGCCAATCCGATCTCGGACGCTCTGGCCGCCACCGCGGTCTCACTCCTCTTCCGTTACCTGCGCCGGGCCGCCGCCGACATTGCCGGCGACGCCGAGGCGCGGGAAGCCGTGATGCGCGCCTCGACCCTCGCCGGTCTCGCCTTCGGCAACGCCGACGTGGCCGCCGTCCACTGCCTCTCGGAGACTCTCGGCGGCCGTTGGGACGTCCCCCACGGTCTCGCCAACGCCGTGCTTCTCGCGCCGGTCACCCGGTTCAACCTCCCGGTGAGCGCCCGCAAGCTCGCCCACCTGGAGAGTGCCCTGCCGCCAGGCAGCCCCGCCGGAGCCGAAGGTGTGCTCCAGGCGATTGACGAGCTGGTGCGGGATCTGGAGATTCCCCCCTTTCGTGAGCTGGGAATCGCTGCGGAACACTACCCGTGGATCGCCGACCGAGCCGTGGGGAACGGCTCGAATCCGTCGAACGCGCGGGAGATGGGAGTGGCGGAGTATCTGGAGGTGCTGGAATCGCTGTAGCGAAGGCCTTTTCTACAATAGCTTTCCCTCAACGTCGCCCATCATCGCCTTCCGCACCAGGGGAATGGGCGGTCCGCCATACGACAGGAGACGGTCGTGAAACTCCCGCCAGGCAACGCAGCCGCCTCGGGGTCCGGTCCAGTCGTCCCGCAAGCGGCGGATCATCAACTTGCCCAGCGTGTAGTTGAGGTAGGCCGGATCGAAGGTGCCGCGCGCTGCCTGCTGGCGGGCGTTGGCCGGGTCCTGGAAGGCCTGCTCGCGGAACATCCGCTCGGCCTCTTCCACCGTCAGGTCTCCGGCGTGCAGGCCGAGGGCCACGAGATAGCGGACGTTGCGCAGCAGGGCGTTCTGGAGCTGCCCGCTGT